>JASFFJ010000015.1:0-25807 GCA_050124355.1 Desulfobacterales bacterium
CACGTATTATTATTGACCTTTCCAAGATGATTGCTCACTCAGCACTAAGTCCTGAGTGAGTAAATACGTCATCGTATTGACGAATCGATGGACTTAGAAGCGAGTAAAACATTCACATGCCAAGCAACACATTCAATCATAGAATGATTCTGTAATCGTATGTTTAGATCCTGTCAATCTTTTTTTTAACAGCTGTCGTTGAATCTGGATCGAAATGGGCGATCGGAGATTCTACTCGACATCAGAAATAAAAATTCAGAACTATTCGCCTGAAATCTAGTACCGTTGGTGCGGCCACAGAAATTAGTGTTGTATCAGATTTTATGACACGTCAGTAGTTCTGGATTTAGAGACGAGTGTCGATCGACATCTCGGGGTTGCAGGTAGCATCGTGCGATGCAACAACGATGGGGTAATTAGGAAAGCATTTGAATCATTGGTAGAAATGCAACCGTATTCAGGGTAGCGATCTTGTGAATTTTGGCAGTAATTTTAAACGGCGCCGTTTTTCATCATGATCCGGACCAATATACTCCTTTGCACCCGTGGCGGTGACACCAGATCGCTGGCTGTCGCCCCGCAGGTATTTGACAACAGCCAGCAGGTTTTTAATAGGCGATAGAATTCGCTATTTGCCGTACACCTGTTCTTTGGTAAAAAACCCGCCTGCGATAACCGTACTATCAATATTCTCCTTTGTTACAAGTACGACGGGTGTGATAATCGTCGGTACATCCATAAAACCATTGTTGATCATTTTAACGCCTTCAACAACAGCTGTTACGGCTTTGTCCGGTTCCTTAGCCAGCAATATAGCAATTTCCGCTGCCTTGTAAGCAAGTGGTTTGATCTTTTTCCAGATATCAACCGTTTGTTTTCCCTGGACAATATATTGGATATTGCGTAAGTCAGCATCAGACCCGGCGACGAACACTTTCTCTGTGTCGGCAAGTCCCTCTATAGCCAGCGCGGCAATGACCCCGCTGGCCAGCCCGCTGTTATTGCAAACGAATGCGTCAATCTTATTTTTGAATTTTACCAGAAGCGTTTCGGTCGTCTCCCTTGCCAGATCGGGAGACCAATCTAGATGTGAGCGCTGTGCGATCAATTTCAGTCCAGGATTGTTTTTGATAATCTCGAGGGCGCCACTGCTCATGGCGGCGGCATTGGAATCCTGCGGTTGTCCCATAATCAAAGCGATATTACCTTCAACTTTTCCTTTTTTCTGCTTAAGCCATTCGACCATCGCTTGGCCCTGTAATTTCCCAACCGCCCAGCTGTCCTGCATCACCATGAAATCCAAGGGACCGTCCTGGAGCATCGAATCGTAGCCAACCACTTTTATGCCTTTTTCATGGGCCAGTCTCACCAGATTTCCTGCCGTCCCGGTATTCACCGGTTGCAGGACAAGAAGCTGGATGCCTTCATCCAGCATCTTTTCAACTTGCTGCAATTGCGTAAGTTCATTGTTACTGCTGGAATCAAAAAGGACCTGCGCCCCTAGCGCTTCGGCTCTGGCAATGAACAGCGACTTATCTGTTTGATACCGTTCTTCCTGCATGGTTTTTAGGATAAAACCAATCGTCAGGTTCTGCGCTTCAGCTTCCCTCGCTCCACCAAGTAGAAGGAAACTCATAAGTAACATTGCAAACATGACCAAAGAAACTGTTACCGTAACCAAAGAAAAATCTTCTCGTTTCATTATCTATCCTCCCCGTGCTTTTTTGACTAAAAAACGTTACGCCTTCTTCTTTTTGCTAAGGACATCAAACCACACGGCGGCAATGATGATAAATCCTTTGATCATCAATTGATAGAAGGTCGGTACGCCCAGCAGACTCATTCCGTTATTGAGAATACCGATAATAAAGGCGCCGATCACAGTTCCAGAGATAGTTCCAATCCCACCGGCAAAACTGGTCCCGCCGATGATAACCGCCGAGATCGCATCGAGTTCGAACATGGTTCCCAGATTTGGGGAAGCGCCATTTAAACGGGAAGCCAGCAGGATTCCGGAGAGCGCCGATAACACCGTAATGACGGCATAGATAATGAGTTTCATGCGATAAACATTGATGCCTGAAAGTCGCGCTGCTTCTTCGTTGCCTCCCATCGCGTAGACTCTTCTGCCAAATTTTGTATTTTGCAGGACAAATATTCCGATGAAAGCAATAACAACAAAAATTGCAACCGGGTAAGGGATGCCGCGATAAGCGGTAAACACATATAAGGAAAGCCCCAGCCCCAGCACAGCGATAACAGATGACGAGATTAGCTCCTGTTTCTTGACTTCAATGTCATATTTCTTTTTCTGCTGGATACCTCTAAACAGTG
This sequence comes from Desulfobacterales bacterium, assembly GCA_050124355.1. Classification (GTDB taxonomy): domain Bacteria; phylum Desulfobacterota; class Desulfobacteria; order Desulfobacterales; family JAFDCJ01; genus JAFDCJ01. The sequence goes on from JASFFJ010000015.1 coordinate 2,335, forward strand.
CAAAGAAAAACAATGCCAACGCTGCAATAATGATCACGCTAGAAATCCCCGGAGGAATGAAGTTCCCACCAATCTTTGAAAAGGTTGGATTGGTGACAGGCACCGAACCACCCCCTGATAGCGTGAGCGCCAATCCTCTGGCAATCGTCATCATACCGAGGGTGATAATAAACGGTGGGATGTTATAATGTGCAACCCAGAAACCGTTCCATAGGCCGATAACGAGGCCGGTAAGCAGCAAGGTCAGGAGCACGGCCAGCCAGATATTGACGCCGGCTTGCATTAAAAGGGTGACGGTAATGGCTGATAACCCAACAACCGACCCCACCGATAAATCGATCCCATTGATGAGGATCACCATCGTCATCCCGACAGCGATGATCCCAACGATGGTCGTCTGCCTGGCCAAGTTCGTTAGATTCCTGGGTGTAAAAAATGCTTCATCGGCGAAACTAAAAAAGATTACTAATACTAATAACGCGACTAACGTTCCGTTTTCTTTTAAAAATTTTAAAGCCATTTGGATGTTTTCATTTTCTAAAACACCCGGCGCGGTTTCACTTTGTACCTCGTTGCTCATTGTGCTATACCCCCTTTCTTTTGCTGCCGGTTGCATATTCCATGATGAGTTCTTTGGTGGCCTCTTCCCGCGTTAATTCTGCGACGATTTCCCCCTCACACATTACCAGAATACGGTCACTCATCCCCATCACCTCCGGTAATTCGGAAGAAATCATAATCACGGTCACACCGTCTTCGACTAATTTGTTCAACAAGTTGTAAATTTCAACCTTTGCGCCGACATCAATCCCGCGGGTTGGTTCATCAAGGATCAGAACTTTAGGCATCGTATTGAGCCACTTTGCGACAATGACCTTCTGCTGGTTACCGCCGCTGAGAGTATCTATGGCGACACTGAGACCCGGCGTTTTTATGTTTAGCTGCTCAACATATCCGTTTGCAACTTGTCTCTCCTGGGCTTTGTTAATAATGCCCCATCGATTTGCCACCGTTTCTAAAGAGCTGATCGTCATGTTCTGGAGAATACTTTGGCCTAACACCAGCCCCATGGCTTTGCGATCCTCGGTGACCAGGCCAATCCCATGATCAATCGCATCTTGGGGAGATTTAGAACCGAGTTTTTTGCCCTCCAGATACACTTCTCCACGCGCACTCTTTGGATAGGCTCCAAAAATTCCGGTGACCAATTCGGTTCGGCCTGATCCCATCAACCCGGCGATGCCTAAAATTTCGCCTTTAGCGGCGTAAAACGAGGCATTTTTGACTTGCTTCTCACCGGCCAACACCGGATGATCGACTTCAAAATTCTTGACTTCTAAGACTTTTTCTCCCTGCTGAAATTCTTTCTTGGGGAACATGTCCTTAATATCCCGTCCGACCATGCGGCTGATAATCTGATCCAGGGTGATCTCAGACATCGGGGTTACCTCGCCGATTGTCTTGCCGTCACGCAGCACGATCATACGATCGGCGATTTGCTGAAGTTCTTCCATTTTGTGCGAGATATACGACATGCAGACCGCTTGTTGCTTTAATTTCCGAATAATTTCAAATAACGCTTCGACTTCCTTATCGGTTAAGGCCGACGTGGGTTCATCGAACACCAGAATTTCAGCATTTTTGGAAAGCGCTTTGGCAATCTCGACCATTTGCTGCTTGCCGACCGTCAGCTCTTTAACTTTATCGGTCGGCTTAAAATCAGCGATATTGAGTTCATCCAATAATTTTTGGGTCTCAGAATATAATTTACTCCAGTTCATAACGCCAATTGCATTGGTGAATTGGCGATCCAAAAAGATGTTTTCCGCCACTGTTAGTTCAGGAATGAGATTTAATTCCTGATAGATGATGGCAACCCGCGATGCTTCGGCATCTTTGGTGTTGCGAAAGCGTTTTAATTCTCCTCTGATATAAATGTCCCCTTCGTAGGTGGGATAGGGCCAGACCCCGCTTAAGACTTTCATCAAGGTAGATTTTCCAGCCCCGTTTTCACCGACCAAGGCCAGCAATTCGCCGGAACGGGCTTCAAAATTGACCTCATCCAGCGCGCGAACCCCGGGGAAATCCTTAATGATGTTTTTCATTTCCAATATGACTTCACCCATACGAACCACCTTCCTTTGATTAATTTTTCGTGTGAAACTACGTGAAGTGACGATTGACGAATTATGGATGTCGCTCTCCGAGGCGTAGGCGCTAAAACCTCTACGAGCCGGAGGCTTCGCTCTGTCTTTTTAATTTATAAAATTCGGTAGAATGCCTTCCTTGGACATTCGGGATTCATGATTCGATATTCTTTTTTTTGGAGTTTCTTTATTTGATCAGACTGGACATTTGCGGTCAGCGGTGGCGCTTATAACAAAAGCCCGCCTTTTCTATCGAAAGGCGGGCTTTCCATGGTTATCCTTCATGTCGAAAAGGTGACATTAAACAATTTGATTGATCATGCCGAAGAGAAATGGCAAATCATTTTATTTTTCGTATACCTGCTCTTTCGAATAGAACCCTTCTGCGATAATGGTGCTATCAAGATTTTCTTTGGTAATCGGCACCACCGGTGTGACAATGGTTGGTACATCCACAAAGCCGTTATTGATCATTTTATCAGCTTTTATTTCTTCACCTTTGGCAAGCTTTACCGCGATTTCTGCCGCTGTTTCTGCTAACGGAGCGATTTTTTTCCAAATTTCTACCGTTTGTTTGCCCTGGGCAACATATTTAATATTCACCAGGTCCGCATCAGAACCGGCGACAAAGACTTTTTGCGAGTCAGCTATTCCTTGAGCGTCTAAAGCTGCAATAACTCCTCGCGCCATTCCACTGTTGTTGCAAATGAAGGCATCGACTTTATTTTTGTGTTTCGTCAGCACGTTTTCCGCCGTTGCCATGGCTTTGTCGGAAGACCAACCTTCATGGGATTGTTTGGCAACCAATTCCAATCCGGCATTGCCCTCAATAATCTCAAGTGCGCCGCTGCTCATGGCTGCGGCATTGGAATCTCCCGGCTGCCCCATAATCAAGGCGACTTTGCCTTCAACTTTTCCATTTTTAGCTTTGAACCATTCGACCATCGCTTCGCCCTGCAGTTTGCCAACCGCCCAGCTATCCTGCATGACCATGGCATCTAACGGTCCGTTGACAAGCATCGAATCATAGCCGACAACCTTGACCCCCTCTTCATTCGCCATTCTCACCATATTTCCGGCAGTTCCGGTGTTGACCGGCTGCATCACGATGACCTTGCATCCCTTTGCCAGCATATTTTCGAATTTCGACAATTGCATTTGTTCATCATTATTTGCAGAATCAAAATATACCTTGGCTCCCAACGATTCGGCTTTTTCGGTGAAAATAGCCTTGTCTTTTTGATACCGCTCTTCCTGCATGGTCTTTAAAATAAAACCGACTTTAACCTTGGCTACTGCTTCTCCATAAGAAACCAATGTCAGAGCAAAGATTGCCAATACAGCCACTAAACTTAATTTGAAAAATTTGTTAATCATAATAGCCTCCTTTTAGTTTGTTGTTAAAGAGTGGAATCGATCTATCAATTCCTTACAGAACATTTTCAAGCCGCTTTAGATAGGTTCTCATGCCAAGAGAAAATCCTCTCAAGTGGCAGCAAAGAAGCCCCTAAAATCGATGCGTCTTCTTTTAAGGTCGAACACATAATCTGAACATCGGTTCGATCGTAAAAACTATTTTCCACAAACACTTTCTCTTGCAACGGTTCGAGGAAAAACGCATCAAACCTACTGAGCATTCCGCCAATTATCACAAAGTGTGGATCCTGGATAAGAATGATATTTTGGATTCCCGTTGCCAGGTGATCCAAATATTCATCAAAAACTTCTAAAGCTGTCCGCTCAGATTCCTTTAGCAATGCAAAAAAGTTATTGACCGAAGATATAGTCTTGCCTGTTTGTTCCCGATACATTGTCAGCAGGACATTGAGCGAGCCATATAATTCCCAACAGTCACGCCGGCCACAGAAACATCTCCGGCCATGAGACGCAATCTTCATATGACTGAATTCGCCGGCCCGTTTATTTTTCCCCTGGTAAAGCTGTCCGCCGACAACGATCGCCCCTCCGATTCCATACGAGAGAATAGAAAGGAATACCAGGTTCTGAATAACTTTGGCAATCCCAAGGGTGAGTTCGGCCATCGCCGCTGCGTTGGCATCATTTTCAATAAATAGAGGAAGTCGAAACAATGACTCGTATTTTGTGAAATCGACATTTTTGAGTTTAACGATGGATCGCTTCATCAGATTCGGCGCAATTTTTAACAATCCGGTTTCTTCATCCGTTGTTCCAGGAAGCGAAAACCCAATGCCCAATACTTTCTGCCAAGAAATTTTACTATCCAGCAGCACAGTCTCTACTCGATGATAAATTTCCTGCATTAACCCATCGATATCATTAAAATCCGGATCTGAGAGTGCGCTCTCAGCAAGAATTTTTGAATCGAGATTGGTTAAAATAATCCGCACCTGTCTTTCAACGGAGAATTCTACCCCAAAAGAATAAAACGCATCAGGAATGAACTTGATCAGCATCGGTCTTCTTCCGCCGCTAGACGATGAGACTCCCGCTTCTTGAACGAGCCCTTCTCCTTTGAGTTGATTGATATTCTTGCTGATGGTGGGAATGCTTATATCGAGTTCCCGCGAAATTTCAGGGATTGTCAGTTCGCGCTTGCTGGTAAGCAGCCGCAATATTCTTTTTCTGTTTTCAGTCAAAATGGTCTTTTGATTAATGATTTTATGTTTCACGACAGCGATTCCCTGACTTTTAACGCAATGCTTTTCAGCTTCTATATTATCCGAAACATGGCGCTTTGCCTTTCCGGACTAGTAAGATACCATCAGCCCAGCTTCTTAAATGACTTTTTAAATAGTTTGTTAAACTATTTTAAAAATCTTATAAAAGTCAAGAAAAAAATGATAAAATAATGAAAGTGCAGCTTTAACATATTGATTCTTCAAACAATCAAACGGCAATATTTTGACGATTGTAATAGCGATAGACAGATTTATTGCCTTTTTTTCTCTCCCGACGCAAACTCGAAACCGTTAACTATCTGAAATATCATATAAGACCTTAATCCTACCTTGTGGCACGAATCATGCAGAGTTTTTACACGAATAAGTGAATCTCAAATCAGAGGGTTCACGGCAAGGGAAGAGATCTTTATGAGAGCACCGCCGCTGGCTGCGAGCGTCCAGTCTGATCGAAAAAAAAACTTTGATGTTATTCGTATAGCCACAAAGACGCCAAGGCGCCAAGATTACAGTGGTATTATTAGATTCTATAAGAACAATAGATTTATTGTTTTAAATACTTTTCATCGTTTCGGGTCTTAGTGCATGAGTGGCATAATTATTTTGAATGGAGATTATGCGGAGCAAAAAGGAGTATGGCAAAGATGGTAAATGGTGGATTAACCAAACTGCTTGTTATCTCGATTGTTATTTTCCTGGCGATGCCATCGATCACCCGGGGATCGGAATCAAACCCGATTTTAATTGGGGCCACGGTATCCCTGGAAGGAAAATACAGCGAACCCTCTTTAATGATTCAAAACGCATTCAGATTATGGGAACAGGAGGTTAACCTGCGGGGTGGGCTTTTGGGAAGGCCTGTCAAACTCATCTTGTACGATGATAAGAGCCAAAAGAAACGCGTTCGTCAGTTGTACAAAAAACTTATCTTGGAGGATAAGGTGGATCTTGTTTTTTCTCCGTACGGAACCCCTTTAACCCTCGAAGCGTCGAAAGTCAGTGAAAACAACAAGATGGTGATGTTGGCCTGTGCCGCCTCCGGAGAACAGATATGGGAGCGACAGTATAAATATGTTTTCGGCGTGTATGCGCTTGCTAAAAGATACTTTGTCGGCCTGCTGGATTTGATGGCCCGCGAAGGATTCGAAAAGCTAGCGATTCTCTATGAAGACAGTCCCTTTCACCAAGATGTGGCAGCAGGCACTGTTCTTTGGGCTAAAAGATTTGGTATCGATGTCAGTTTAAAGGCGCCCTTTACGAATGCAGAATCAAAATTTCCGGGTCTGTTGGAAAAGGCCATTGAAGTTAACGCCGATGGACTTATCGTATCCGCCTATTCACAAGAATGCTATCAGTTTTTGGATTTGATGAAGAAAAAAAAATACCGCCCTAAAGTCCTGGCATTTACGATTGCCCCCATTCATCCTGAATTTTACCAAAAAGTCGGTATGATCGCTGAAGGCGTTTTCGGCCCCTCCCAGTGGGAACCTGATGAACGGATCCCTTTCCCTGGAACCAAAAAATTTATTGATGGATTTGTTGCCTACGCGAAAAAAGTCCCTTCATACCATGCGGGTTCGGCCTATGCCGCCAGCCAGATTATAGAAAGCGCGATAAATCAAACCAAGTCGCTGGACCACAACAAAATCAGAGATTATATCCGTGCAATGGACACGGTAACGGTCATCGGCCGCTTCAAGGTCGATCCCAAGGGAAAGCAAATCGGCCACAATCCCATCATGATCCAATGGCAACAGGGAGAAAAAGAAATCGTCTACCCGACCAAAATGCAAACGGCATCTGCCCGATTTTAGCTCTTTTCGTATGGTAATTTTGTGAAAAAAAAATATTTACTGCCAATCATTCGAAACAGAATTCTTATATCCATTCTTCTGCCGGTGCTGGGAATTGGTTTGGTTATTTCATCCGTCTTAATCTACTATCTAAGCCCTCCTCTTTTTTCTTTAATACAGGACCGGATCGATTCCGAATTGAAGTTGGCTTCCAAAATGGGTCTTCAAATTTGTGAAAGCAACTTGAATTATCTTTTGGAGCTGAGATTGGAGAACAATCCTGAAATGAACGCTGCGTTGAGAAAAGAGGCGGTTGAGGAAGTTAAGGGCATTAGTCGACATTTCCAGAAGGTCCATATGTTGGTGGTTGAAGACAACCGGAGAATTTTAGGTGCTTCTGTGAATCTTGAAAAAGCGGGATTCGATTTTCCAACATTTGACCGAAAAAGAACTGACATTGCGACACAAGATCTCTGGGGCAATACCGTCAGGATGCATTCTTTGTACTTTCCTTTTTGGAACTGGCAGATTGTCAGTTTCATCGACGAAAGAGATTACCAAAGTCCTGTGTACATGGGCAAAAAAATTGTCTACTTGGGTACATTTGGCGTTTTATCAACCGTTTGTCTGACGTTATTTGTAGTGCTCAATTTTTTCGTCAATCAACCACTCAAAAAGGTAATAAAAGCGACCAAAGGCATCGCTCAAGGAAATTTCCGGAAACTGGATTTCAACCGAAACGATGAAATCGGTCAGGTGGTTTATGCCTTTAATTCCATGGTAGATAGCCTGAATAGCAAGGCCAGGGAAGTTTCAAATCTAATTGGCGCGTTAAGTGAATCGGAACAACGGTATCGGATCCTTTTCGAAAGTGCGGTTGAAGGGATACTCGTAACTGAAATTAAGACAAAAAAATTCAAATATGCCAATCCCGCCCTTTGCGAGATTTTAGGGTATTCCGAAAAAGAGTTCGCACAGATGACGTTATTCGATATTCACCCCAAAGACAAATTGGAATTTGCGGTATCTCAGTTCGAAACCATGGCGAAAGGCGGTAAAATCCTGACATCGGACGTTCCGTGTTGTCGTAAGGACGGAACGATCATATACGCGGATGTAAAAGGCACAAAGATTGTGGTGGATCAAACAGAATGCATTTTGGGTCACTTCACAGACATAACGTTGCGGAAACTGGCAGAGGATGAAAATAAAAAATTACAATTACGGCTTCAGCGTGCCGAAAAAATGGAAGCCCTTGGCGTACTTGCCGGCGGCGTCGCTCATGATCTCAACAATGTTTTATGCGGTTTGGTGAGCTACCCTGAATTTCTATTGCTGGATCTTCCCGAAGACAGTCCTTTGAGGGTTCCCATTTTAACGATCGAAAGCTCAGGGAAAAAAGCCGCTGCAATTGTCCAAGATTTGCTAACCCTGGCGCGACGGGGAGTTGCTGTCACTGAGGTGACCAATCTCAATGACGTGATTTCGGAATATTTAGGATCTCTTGAATTTGAAAAGCTTAAAAAATTTCATCCGAATACTGAAATTGATATAAATTTGGACGAGGATTTATTTAACATCACCGGTTCGCCCGTGCATCTTTCAAAAACGGTGATGAACCTGGTCTCCAATGCTGCTGAGGCTTCACCGGATGGCGGCCACATAAGCATATCCACCAAAAACCAGTATGTGGATCAAGTAATCAGCGGTTATGAAGACGTCATGGAAGGCGATTATGTCGTATTGACAGTGGCCGACCAGGGCATCGGCATTTCTTCTGAGGATAAAGAAAAAATTTTTGAGCCTTTTTATTCCAAAAAAGTAATGGGGAGAAGCGGAACGGGATTGGGGATGGCGGTCGTGTGGGGAAGCGTCAAGGACCACAAAGGATATATCAACGTGGTCAGTGAAGTGGGTAAGGGGACAAAATTTATCCTTTATTTTCCCGTAACAAGAGAGGAAACCGAAAAATACGATGCAGATATCTCTATAGAAAAACTCCTCGGGAAGGGCGAGGAAATATTGGTGATTGATGATGTCCAGGAGCAAAGAGATATTGCATCCATGTTGTTGACCAAACTCGGATATTCTGTAACCACTGTCTCAAGCGGCGAAAAAGCAGTCGAATATATGAAAACGGGCTCGGCCGATCTACTGATTCTGGACATGATTATGGATCCGGGGATTGACGGTCTCCAAACCTACAAGAATATTCTTGAACTGCATTCGGGACAAAAGGCGATTATCGCAAGTGGCTTCTCTGAAACCGACCGGGTCAAAGAAGCACACAAACTGGGGGCAGGTCAATATGTGCGCAAACCCTATGCTCTAAAACAATTGGGAATAGCGGTGAGAACCGAACTCCGCAAGCAGTCATTTCAGACCCCTTCTGCAAACCATCCTGAAATTGATCATCAATCATCTTGATTATTTCTTGTTCATTGGGTATCATCCGGATATTTTTCTGAGAGCCTAAGCTTTTCTGAGACTACAGTCAGAAAAAATGGCCCCTGCGGGGCCGCATCGGCACTGATTATCTATAAACGCAACTTATAGGTTTCAGATGTCAGGGTGTTGAGGCGTTAAATCCTGAAACCTGAACACTGACACCTGACACCTTCATTTCAACACCAACCGGGCCCCCGGGGCAAAAAGGAGACTTAAATGAAAGTGACCATCAACAAGCAATGCATGGGCGACCGCAACTGTAATAAGCTTTGTCCGGAAGTTTTTGAATACGACGAAGATCAGCTGCTGTCCATTGTCAAGTTTGACGAAATCCCTGAACAGTACAAAGATCTGGTTCGGCAGGCGGCCGAAGAGTGCGTGCCGGAAGCCATTGAAATTGAAGAGTGAAGGGAGGTGAATCCCCCATTTAGGATTTATTCATTTAATTCAAATCATGTTTGCGAATGATTTATGCCATAACCAGATTGAATATTTTAGAAATGCAATCGCATTTAAATTGAAAAGACAGAGCGAAGCGATACAACATATCTTCAATCTTCAATCTTCAATCTTCAATTTTCATTTCTGGCTTGTCCGGGTTGGGTTAAAGCTGGTGATGTATCGATGAGCAGAACCATTACCGCCTGTACGATGGATTGTCCGGATGCCTGTTCCCTGATAGTGGACCGGCGAAATGACAATCGTATTTCATTGCGGGGCAACCCGGACAGTCCGTTTACCGCCGGGTTCACCTGCCCCAAAATCAAAGACCACATCAAACGGCTGCAGCATCCCGAGCGCATTCGGCACCCGCTTCTGCGGGTCAATGGAACCTGGCAGCAGATCGCCTGGGAGGCGGCCCTGGATCTGTGTGCCGAAAAGATACAAGCCCTGCGATCACAGCCCAAGGCCATTCTCCATATTAAAAGTGACGGTGCCAAAGGGGTCCTGAAAGCTGCCACAGCCCTTTTCTTTTCACTCCTGGGAACCAGCCGAACCATCGGTTCACTGTGTGATGCAGCCGGCTACATAGCCTATGTTCACGACTTCGGCTCCCGTAAAAATAACGACATCAGCGATCTGACCAATGCTGCCCGGATCGTCAACTGGGGCAAGGATTTCTCCCGCAGCTCAGTTCACACGGCGGCTATCATCCGTAATGCCCGTAAAAAAGGTACCAGGGTGCTGACCATATCGCCGGGCGCAGACGGTAATGATTCCTTTTCTGACGAACGCATTCGAATCCGTCCCGGGACCGATCGGTTTCTGGCTGCCGCCGTTATCAGACGGCTATGGAGGGGCCGCCAAATCCCATCTGAGCTGCTTAAACAGACGAAAAAACCGGAAAAATTCTTGGAGCTGATATCCGGTTGGACGCCGGAAAACCTGGCGCGTGCCTGTGACGTCACTCTGGGGGATGTTGAAAAATTGTGGCGCTGGTATTGGCCGGATCGGCCGACAGCCACATTTGTCGGCGCCGGGCTGCAGCGTTACCGGTATGGCGGTGAAAACGTACGCTTTATCAATGCCCTGGCGCTTTCTTCCGGAAATATCGGTATTTCCGGGGGGGGCAGCTATTACCACCTGCATGCATACGGCAACCTGAATCTGAACTGGATCCGGGATCCCCGGAAAAAAAGCCGGCGATCAATCCCGATTGCCGCCATCGGCCGAGAAATAGCAGCTGCCCAAAATCCGCCGATCAAACTGATCTGGATCAACGGAAGCAATGTGGTCAACCAAGCGCCGGACACCCGTCAAATTGTCCAGGCTTTCGATAACGTCGAATTCAAAGTGGTCGCGGATGCTTTCATGAACGATACCGCTCAGCGCGCGGACTTGATATTGCCGAGCACGCTAATGCTTGAGCAGGAGGACATCATTGGGTCTTATTTGCATGAATACGTCCAGCATGTGCAACCGGCATTGCAGCCGCCGTTGGAAGCGCGTGACGACATGTGGATTCTCAGAGAAATCGGCAAACGCCTTGACCCTCCGGTGAAACTTCCGAACACCGAAACCTGCTTGCAAAGATCCCTTAACCAGCCCAGTCTAAAGGTTACCCTCGAACAATTACGCCGCGAGGGATGCGCCAAGGCCGATCGACCGAAGATTGCCTACACCGGCCTGGCTTTCGATCATCCGGATGGGAAGTATCGTTTTCCTCTGATCCTGCATCCGGAACCCCCTGTGGACCGGCAATATCCTTTGAGGCTGCTGACCCTGGTGCGAAGACGCGCCATTCATTCTCAGATTTTACCTGAAGACCAAGAGGATCCACCCAGAATATGGGTTGCGCCAGACAACCCCTTGCTGCCAACCATCGACCCCAATAAGGAAGTGTATGTCGTTTCCCCGCTGGGTCGGCTTAAAGTTACCCTCGAGATTGTATCCGGTCTTCATCCTGCCGTGGTTCTCTACCGGCGTGGTGGTTGGATGAGTCGAGGCGGCGGGGTCAATCAGCTCATCGCAGCGGGTTTGACGGACATAGGTTCGGGCGCACCTTTTTACGACCAATATGTGCGGCTGGAAAACAGTTAAATACCAAAATAATTCTGCAATGAGAGGAATACGAATTTGACCCAACTGCCGCAATCATTTAGTGAACTTCAGGCTGTTTTTGACCGCTGGACGCAATCCATGCATAAAATCAAAGGTCGTAATAAGCGCATCGCCTTCGTAAGCGCCGAAATGCCCGCATTGCTGCTGAACCGCCGGTTGCTGAAAAAAATTATGACCGGCATCGTCAAAGGTAAACGGTATCCTGATATCCGCCAGGCCACGATGTTTTCGAACGAGTTTATTCTGTACATCAACAACCAACGGCTTTACTCCGTCCGCCTTTACATCTATGAACCGAGACAATATACACCCGTCCATGACCACAATTCATGGGGCGTCTACGGCTGTGTCTCGAAAAAAGTAGAAGTGATCAGATATCGACGGCAAGACGATGAGACCAGGCAGGGGTATGCTCGGCTTCACGAAACCGATCGAATTATGCTGCGGCCCGGTGATACCTCGGTGGTACGACCACTAAATGACGGCATCCATCAAGCCGGCAATCCATTTACCGATACTTGCGTGATGCTGAGTGTTTATGGTACACCTATTCGCAGACTGTATGTTAATCAATATGACCCGATGCGAAACCGGGTCAGTCGCCGGTATCCTCCCCGCTTGAGAAAAAAACGGCTGGCGACCCAGGCACTTAAAACCATGGGAGATATCGACCAATGAGCCTTACACCCGAAAAGCGAAAAATCCTCGACACGATTTTTAATGAAAAAGGTTATACTGACTATAAATGGATCGATCCGAAGGAAATTATTGTGGCTCAGTGGGTCCGCATGAAATGCATGTTCGGCTGCGGCGAATACGGCAGAGGGGGTGCCTGTCCACCGAACACCCCGTCCGTGTCCGACTGTGAACGGTTTTTCAGCGAATACAGCGATGCGATAATCCTGCATTTTGACGGCACCATGAAAAAGCCTGAAGATCGCCATGCCTGGTCCCGCAAAATCAACGCCGCGCTGGTCAAACTGGAGCGGGAAGTCTTTTTGGCCGGCTACGAAAGGGCCTTTCTGCTGTTTATGGATTCGTGTTGTTTCTGCAAGGAGTGCAGCGGCAATCGGTTGACCTGCAATGAGGCTCGGATGGCCCGGCCGGCACCGGAGGCCATGGCTGTGGACGTTTATGCCACCGTCAGCCGGTTTGGATTCCCCATCAACGTTCGTACCGATTACGAACAGAAAATGGATCGCTATGCATTTTTGATGGTGCATTAATGGCCCTCCCGTTGCCAAAAGATCGTCAAAGTCAATATACAACTATATGAAAAAGGAATATCATGCCCTATTTCAGTATCGAAACCAATCAAACCGTTGACCTGGCATCCAATCGAGATCTGATGAAAAAAACGTCGGCATTTATTGCGGAACTGCTGGGAAAACCTGAGTCGTATGTGATGATTGCCATAAAACCCGGAACGTCTTTGATCTTTGCCGGCAGCGACGAACCGGCAGCCTTTGTCCGGTTAAAAAGCATTGGGCTGCCGAAGGAGCGAGGCACGGAATTATCCGAAAAGATCTGCGGCTTTGTCCAGCAGGAGCTTAAAGTACCCCCGAATCGCGTCTTTATCGATTTCAAAGATCTCGAAAGGGACATGTTCGGCTGGAATGCGACGACATTCTAAGTCCCAATGATTTACATTATAATTCCGATATTGGTCGCCCTGTTCGGGCCGCATCTATGGGCCAAACATGTTTTAAATAGGCATAACCGGCAGGAGTATTTCTCGGGCACGGGTATCGACCTGGCCCGCATGCTCCTGACGCGTCTGAAAATAAAAGATGTAACGGTGGATGTGACCGATATCGGCGATCACTATGATCCCGTCGGTAAATCCGTCCGGCTGACGGAAGAAAGATGTGGCCGCAAAACGCTCACGGCCGTGGTGGTTGCGGCCCATGAGGTCGGGCACGCTATCCAGGACCATACCGGATACAAACCACTGATAACCCGAACCCGGATGATCGGAGCGGCCCGAAAAATCGAACGGTTCGGCGCCGTCCTTATGATGGGGGTTCCGGTACTGGCCGCACTTACCCGGGCACCCTCAGTTGGCGTGTTGATGTTTCTTGCCGGATTTGCCACCTTATGCATTCCAGTGCTGGTGCACCTTCTAACGCTTCCCACCGAGTTCGATGCCAGTTTCAAGCGTGCGCTGCCGATGCTGGCATCCGGTGCTTACATCCCGCCGGAAGATATTCCCGCTGCCAAAAAAATTCTGCTGGCCTGTGCGCTAACATATGTATCAAATTCTTTGATCGGGCTCTTGAACATATGGCGTTGGATTCGACTCCTGAGAAGATGATTAATGAAACACTACCGGTTGAAAAATCTTGATATCATACTTGAACGGGAGGGAGCCAATCGGTATACCAAGGCCAGTTATCCAATCCGCTACGGCAGATATTCCGAGATTGAAACCCGGGATTACCTCTTCCAATTTAACCTCAATGGTGACATCAAATATATCCGTGGTCTCAACCAGGACTGGCCCCATCCGGCCGAATGGCTGAAACGAACTGAAGCCAATGACTGGGCATACTATACCGCCGGAGGATACAGGGGGATTTTCCACACCCTGGGCGAATACTATCTTCCATGTCTTTCTTATCCCAGCAATTCAGTCTATGGATATAACCCTTTTGCGGACGAAAATATCCAAAAGGCATTCAAGGCCTGGATTCGATTACTGGAGAATCTACGCCGCATGCGAACCAACGGAATCCCATCAAAAGTAAAAAATTTCCTGTTTCACATTTCCGGTCGCAATCCATGCGCTTTGCGAATAAGATCTGAGAAGCTTCACCGGATTATCGGCGGGCAGGTGTCTGTACTTCCCCCGGATACGCGTCATGTCGACTATGGGGTCATACCCCTGATGCTGACCGATGGATGCCGGTATCATTGCGGCTTTTGCTGCATCAAGACCCGGCAAAACTTTCACCCCCGGTCCCGGGGCAATGTAAGACAGCAGATCAGGCAATTAAGGGCCTTTTATGGTGCCGATCTGGCCAATCATAACGCCATATTTTTAGGAAATCACGATGCACTTGCGGCCGGACACGAACATATTTGCATGGCCGCTGCCGAAGCTTATGCCGCCTTTGATTTTGAAAAGGCATATGTTAAAGATCCCGCACTTTTTCTATTCGGTAGCGTGGATTCCCTGCTCGATGCCGGAGACGATCTGTTCGAGACACTCAACCGACTACCTTTCTATACCTACATCAACGTCGGCCTCGAGTCGGTGGATGCCGCCACCTTGAAAAGCATTCAGAAACCATTGGAAATTTCTAAAATTGAAGACGCCTTCCAGTTGATGCTGGCAGTCAATCGCAGTTATCCAAATCTCGAGATCACCGCCAATTTTCTTCTGGGAGACCATCTCTCAGCACGCCATTACCAAGCCCTGGTCAAATTGATTCGAAACCGGCTCGATCGATACTACAGCAAAGGGGCCATCTACTTATCGCCACTCAATACCAGCCACGATAATCGCAAGCTGCTAAACAAATTTGTTGAGATCAAAAATCTGAGTAGGCTGCCGACCTATCTATACCTGATTCAGCGCCTATAGCGTGAGTCTAACAGTTGTGAAGTCTCAAAGGGCAAAGCGCTAATCAGCGGAGACCGTCATCTTCTTGATTTGAAATCGTACGGAAACATCCCGATTCTGACACCATCACAGTATCTAAAAGAATCCCGGGAAGACCCGGGAAGAACTGAGCACATAAATTTCATAACTACTGACATGTCGTAAAACCTGTCGTAACAGAATTGTCAGTGATCGCCTCAACAGTACTGAATTTGGCCGAAGAGTTCTGAAATTTATTTGCTCTTTTCTTTCCAATTACGATATTCGCTTAATTCCTCTTTAAGAGAATTCATAATGGTTGTTAATACGGCCAAATCATCGATATAACCGATAAATGGTATAAAATCCGGAATAAAATCTGCAGGCAGGATAAAATAAAGCAAACCGCCCCCGATCATGGCCAGATGCGTCGGATCTAAGGAGTAATGTCCGTTCACTGTATCTTTAAAAATTGAATAAAGTTCGCTAACATTTCCCAATGCTTTTTTTAAAGCAGGATATGCTTTGTTGAGTTTATTCCTAATTGCATCATCATTTATATATTCACCGAATTTTTTGCCTTTGGTATATTGAAGCATTCGATCGTAGGTTTTACGCCGTTCGGGATCACTTAGAATATGATAGGCCTCATTCAGCGCTTTGGTCTTTTCTTCGGCTTCTTGGATGCGATCGAGGTTTTTATCCGGATGCCATTCTTTGACCTTGCGAAGATAGGCCTGCTTGATTTCTTCCTGACTGGCCGTTGGGTCTATTCCCAATAGTTCATAATAATTGGGGATCTGGTCTGCGATAGTATTCATTTTAGTTGTCTCATTGTTTTATGCACAGGTTCATCAATCTACTATTCTCATAGATTGAATCAATATTGACAATCTCGTAAAAAGTCAAAATCTCAAATTACGAGCTCATAACCTATTGAAATTATCAAGCTTGAAACCTGGAAATAGGCAACTTTCAGACTCTTTACGAAACCGTCAATATTGCAGCATGGCTATCACCCTAAATAAGTGTAAACAAAAAGGGATAGATTATTAGTATTTGATTTATCACGGGTTACGTAAATAGACGAGCAAATTATTAACGCTTCTCAATCACGGTATCCATAACCTCACGCTGATCTTGTGTTAAAAATTTGCGTATTTTTCCTTGACAACTGCCAGGTGCTGATGTAAATTTAGAATATTAGCAAATACTAATATTACGTTATGGACAAAATAGAGAAACTGGTCGAAATATTCAAAGCACTTTCAGATCCCACTCGGCTGAAGCTGGTTAAGGCGTTGAACGATTGTGAACCGGGTGTTTGCGAGGGTGGATCCTTATGCGTGAATGCGTTGGCACATCGGTTAGATGTCACCCAATCGGCCGTCTCGCAGCACTTGCGCATTTTAAGACAGGCCGGTTTGGTTCGCGGCGAACGGAATGGCTCCTTTATACACTATTCCCTTGATCCGGAAGGACTCGCTAAATACAAATCGGCAATCAGGGAAACGCTGGGGGAAACTTTTGCCGTAAATTGAAGGCGTTTTTTTTGTCCTAAAATATTAGTATGTACTAATATTCGCAAATTTAAACATGTGGGGAGGTGATCATATGTGTTGTAACACTGGTAGCCACCACGGATCTGAACGCTGGGGCCATCCTGGTGTCTGTTTCTGCGGATGCGATGATGCCATAAATTTTAGGCCCCGCTTCATTACCAAGGCGCAAAAAATCAATAGGCTGAAACAGTACCTGGAGGATCTGAAGAACGAAGCGAAGGCGGTAGAAGAGCAAATTGCTCAAATTAAGAAAGACAAGTAGATTGCTTTTTGGAAACGGGAAGGCGCACAAACGCTTCTTCCCGTTTTACTTTCTCAATTCAGTCTAAATCCATCCATTCCCTTGCGCAGATCCACACGAACGGCGCCTCTGGCCGCGAGCGTCCAATTTGATCGAACAAGAAACTTGAAGAAGTAGTTAAAATTTTAAAATTTCTTTAAAGCGTCATTCCGGCGGGGCCTATGCCGGACTCGATCCGGTAGCCGGAATCCAGTAACTTCAACAGATTCTGGATGCCGGATCCGTCATCCTGGACTTGATCCGGGACCGGCGTGACGAATTTGGAACTTTTTGCGAAAACCAACAAAGTTTGGCAATGTAGTTTCACACAAGAGAAATAGCTTCTTTTCCGAATTTTACCGGGCATCTGTTTACACTGGCAGACGGATTGACCTATAATCCACAAGATCAGATTTATTAGCATTCGCAAAATGAAATCTCTCCGCGGCAAGCCGCATAGTATCATGTTTTTAGGATTTAACTCACTTTTATCGCAGCAAGCTGCGGGGAATTAACCCCAGGAGAGATTAACTGTTGAGTGGCAACAGAAATTAGTCTATCGGAAAAGGAACATCCAACAAGAGGCGGATGCAATTTCCTCGCTATTCGAATTTTAATTCTCGATGCTGCCATAGACGCAGAAAGGTCAACCGGAGATCCCTAACATAATGAAATTTTTATTCATAGAAACCTTTTACCTGGGTTCCCATGCTTTCTTCGTCAATGGGCTCTCCTCATACTCTTCTCATGATATCGATGTCGTGACAATGCCGGGTGAAAACTGGCGCTGGCGGATGCTCGGTGCAGCACTCCATATGGTCGACGCCATTCCGCCTCTGGATGGATATGACGGAATCATCGTAACCGATCTGTTTAACCTGGCGGATTTCAAGGCCCTTGTCGGTCAGCCATGCCCACCGGTTCTGGCCTATTTTCACGAAAACCAGATCACCTATCCACAGCCGCCCGGTGACAAAGGTGCTTTTCAGCTCGGCATCATCAATATCACCACCGCACTGGCAGCCGATCGTGTTGTTTTCAATTCCCATATGCACCGGCTTGCTTTTTTAGAAGCCGTGCCGGAGTTTTTAAAAAGAGGACGTGACTTCAGGCCCAGAGATGTGGCCACAAGCATAGATGAAAAGTCGACCGTTCTTTATCCGGGTATCACCCTGTCGGCAAGCAGGCACGTCGATACCGAAAAGCAGATAGATCCCCCGCTTATCATCTGGAACCACCGCTGGGGGTTTGACAAAAACTGCGAAACCTTTTTTGAGGCAATCGGATCACTGGCAGATCAGGGAGTTGATTTCCGGCTGGCGCTCATGGGTGAAAATTTCGGCAAGATTCCGGATGCCTTCCGGACGGCCAAAGAGCGATTTCAATCTAAAATCCTTCAGTACGGTTATGTCCCCGAACGAGAAGATTATGAAAAATGGCTGGAACGGGGTGCGCTGGTCATCAGCACAGCAATCCAGGAAAACTATGGCATCTCGGTGGTCGAAGCCATATTGAAGGGTTGTATTCCGCTTCTACCCTGCCGGCTTTCGTACCCGGAGATACTACCGGCAGCCTATCATGAGCACTTTCTTTATCATAATAAAAATGATCTGAAGGAAAAGCTTTTTGACATCCTGACGCACTACCGCCGGTATGAACCGCTTCGAGACAATCTCGTTGAGGAAATGAAATCTTTTTTATGGCAGAATCTTGTGGCAGGCTATGACCGCATCCTCGATCGGCTTGCAGGTTGATCCAGTAGAATCTGTCTAAATCGTTGATATTTCATGAGAAGATAAGTATAAAACTATGGTTGAATTTTGTTGGAGGTTTTTGTTAAATAATTAAAAGACAAGATAAGTGGAATTGACCGCTTACTTGCTAACTTCCACGCCCATCGCGGCGCAATATCAAAGCGGAAAGGAGTAACCATGGCAATTCAAGAAGGTAAGACCGCACCGGCATTCACACTGCCTGATCAAAACGGCAACAAGGTGGCCTTGAAAGACTTCAGGGGCAAAAACGTCATCCTGTTTTTTTACCCCAAGGACAACACATCCGGGTGAACGAAGGAAGCCCAGGGATTCCGTGACCTAAAGGGTGAATTCCAGAAAAAAGACGTCGTCATTTTGGGTATTTCGCCGGACAGCGAGGCCTCGCACCAGAAATTCATCGCGCAACACGATCTTCCATTTACCTTGCTGTGCGATCCGGACAAAAAAGTGATGACCCGCTACGAAGCCTTTGGTGAAAAGAAAATGTACGGCAAGGTTGTCAAGGGCGTGATCCGTTCCACGGTTTGGGTCGGACCGGACGGAAAAGTAAAAAAACACTGGCGCAAGGTGGCCAAGGCCGCCGATCATCCGCAAAAAGTGCTGGAGGCCTTACAGGTTTAGTTTGTTATCTTATCATCGCCGGGGTTCTTGGCAGTTTAGTGCTTGAAAACTTGACGACCGGGAGGCTTTGCTCCGGCCCGGTACTATTATGCGGGAGGTATTTGTGCCGTTGACGCCCGTGAATTTTATAATTGATAATCATTTTAACCGAGGAGGTCATCAATGGCGGATAAAAAAGCAGATTTGGCAGGGCCGGGGATCGGCAACTATGAGGAATTAAAGCAAGAATTGCCCGACGACTATAAACCCCTGCTGTCCACTAAAGAAACGATGCAGGCCGTCTTTGGCATCAAAAACTACATCGAGGAGAACCTTTGCAAGGAACTCAACTTGCAAATGGTCCAGGTCCCCCTGATCGTTGACAAAGACAGTGGTGTCAATGATTACCTTGACCGCGATGGCTCGCGCACTCCGGTGGAGTTCCCGTGTGGTCTGGGACTCGACAAACCCATCACCGCCCAGGTGGTTCAGGCAGCCACCAAGTGGAAACGCATGGCGCTAAAGCAGTTTGATTGCAAGGTGGGCGAAGGCCTATGCACTGACATGAAGGCTGTGCGCAAGGATTATTTTCTGGACCATGACCACAGTGCTTATGTGGACCAGTGGGATTGGGAGCGCGTTATCACCAAAGAAGATCGCACCCTTGAATTCCTCAGAGACATTGTTACAAAGATCTGGAAAGTCATCTGGGGAGCGGGCCGGATGGCCCAGGAAATGTTCCCACAGCTCAAAACGTCCAAATACCCCGACTTCCCCGAGGAAATCAAATTTCTGCATGCCGAAGATATGCTGGATATGTATCCGGATCTGCCGCGCAAACAACGGGAGACCCGGACCCTTTTGGAACACGCCCCGGCGCTTTTTATTATCGGCATTGGTTCGGTGTTGAAAGACGGCTATCCGCACGAAATGCGCGCTGCCGATTATGACGACTGGATCACTGAGACCATCGTCAACAATGGCGAGCAGTACCATGGCCTAAACGGAGATATCCTGGTGTGGAACCCGGTTACCAAACGGCGCCACGAGCTGACCTCGATGGGCATCCGGGTCACCAAGGAGACACTCAGGCTTCAGCTCAAAATGGCGGGTCAGGAGGGTTTTCTCAGCCTGCCCTACCATCAGGCCCTTCTCAACGATGAGATCCCATTGAGCATCGGGGGCGGCATCGGACAATCCAGGACCTACATGTACCTGTTGCGCACGGCCCACCTGGGCGAGGTGAGTGTAACGGTATGGCCCAAAATCCTTAAGGAGATTTGCGCACAAAAAAATATTAATGTCCTGGAGTAGGTCGGACTACTCTCCCCTTAAAAAGTATTGCTTCGCAGGGGATATGACGCTTTGACCTGACAACCGATAACTCAAAAAGCAAGTACTCAAGGCTATCAGATTGATACCAAAAGCGGTGGGTTAAGGTAAAAAAGAAATCGAATTTAACTTGGGTAATCAAATAGTGTCCATTATCGTTTTTTTTTAACAATATTGAAAAGTTGCCAACTATTCGTTATCATTTAAAAGGCTCAAAAATACCTACCCAATATGTAAATAAAATATCCCGTGCCAAAATTGAGAGGATATCAAAAAATTGTGACATCCTCGAAAATAAAATTTTCGAAAAAACGCTCGTTTATATACTGGGCAAGGATTGCCCATTTGATACTTATACCGCTAATTGCAGCGGCAGTTTTCTCGCTTTTTAATCAACTCCGCAAAGGTAAAATGCTGGAGAATCAAACCGGCCTTGATTCGATACAGGATCTCAGCTGGAGACAGTTTGAGGAACTTGTTGGAGAGGTTTTCAGGCGACAAGGCTATTTGGTACTTGAGAACCCATCTGAAGGTGTCGACGGCGGGATTGATTTGCGGCTCCGGAAAAATGGCCAAATGACATTTGTACAATGCAAGCACTGGAAATCAAAAAGTGTTGGCGTTAAGATAGTTCGGGAACTATATGGAGTGATGACAGGTAAGAAGGCTAATATTGGTATTATAGTCACTTTCGGCAATTTCACCCAAGAGGCAAAAGCCTTTGCCAAAGGTAAACCAATTCATCTGATCGGCGGTAACCAATTAGTGAATCTAATTTCAGAGGTTCAAACAAACGGCATCGCTTCTGCCTACCCTGAATCCAAAATAAGTTGCCCCAAATGCGGTAGCGAAATGGTCTTAAGAACGGCAAAAAAAGGCATCCTCAAGCCTTCCGGAATTCTCAAGCTATCATATGATAAAAATATACCGGTTGATAAGCTAAATGAAATACGCCAAAAACAGCTGTTAGACCTGGCGTACGATTCGACCTTTCGGATTGGTTTATGTGTGTTTATCACACTACCTAGTGGCCCGGGAGGACCATGGGGTGGCGTGGCCGGGATTCAAAAATTAATTGGTGTCAGGGCGCTTCGCAAACTTGAACAAGAAGAAAGCTCAAGAATTTTCAAATTGGCCGAGAATTTCATTAACTCAAAGGGTGCCCTAATTGCCTTCCAGAAAAATGCATGGAATTGCCTGCGCTCTGAAAAAGATGCAGAATATAGTATCGGCGCAGCCAGGGAAGCTAGGTTGAAAGGAAATCTAAAGGGACGTGACGATATGCCTCTGCTCTGTGTACCGCCAACTCGTTCTACCGGGCCAAGCCGCATGGCCTTAAAGCAAATGCTAAAAAATAATTTCTGGTTAACGTCACAATGATAGTCAAGCTTTGAAATAAATGGAAGCTTGGGCACAAAAAGGTTAGATTTAGTCGTTTTAGTCAACAACGTCCCTAAAAGTTCCTAAAAGTTCCAAAGTTTCTGTTTTATATGGAGGAAAAATGAACGCCAAAATTCTTCATTTGAGTGACTTGCATGTGGGAAAATCAAAATCAGAATCGAAAAATCTCAAGCGAATTGTGAAGAAAGTAACCGAGTCTTTTTCAAAGGTTAAATTAACAATTTTGCTTACTGGGGATATCGTTAACGATGGTCAAAAAAGGCAATATAAGGAAGTTACAAAAATACTAAAACCGCTTTTTAACAATGAAAATTTTGATGTATGGCCTGTTCCTGGTAATCATAACTACGGATGGAACGGAACACATGCACAAAGGAAGAGATTTAAATATTTTAAAAAAGCCTTTTATGGTTTGGAAAATGTTACTTACCCTCATGTAAAAATCGATTCATTTGGCAACATCTACATCGGCCTAAACTCCATGAAGGCGGAAACTGGTTTTTGGGATGGCCTGCTTGCCGATGGTGAACTTGGAAGCAGACAAATCCACAATATTTCCGGAATATTAAACACGGTGGATGAGCTGTCCCCTTCAGAAAGGAAAAGGAAAAAAGTTGTTGTTCATCTCCATCACCATCCTTTTCTATTTCCGGATGAAAACTGGATCGAGGAAGGAATTGAAAAAATTGGTCATTGGTTAAAAGATGGTGAAGGCTTGATGAAAGTAATAGCAGGTCGAATTGATATTTTGCTTTTTGGACACGAGCACCGCCACCTGAATTTTTTTGGAACTAAAATTTGTAGAAAATACCGTATACCATGGATACTCTCATGCGGGAAAAGCACGGAAAAAAGTAATGAATATGCTGTTGATAAAAAAGGCAAGGCGACGGAGAAAGTATTAGATACTGGATTGTTGGGTAATCTGATTGATATCGATTCTGAAGGGAATATCTCCGTCAAAACAATTACATTTTAAAACTAAAGATCTGATCTGATCACCATTTTTAAAATTACAAACAAGGTCTATTGAAATAGTTCCAACACTGATCAAGGCTTGATCCTGGTTACGAATGCTGGACGAGACAGAACTCGTTGCCGTCTGTGTCGGCCATTACCACCCATGTAATTCCGTACTCGCTGATTTTGTCAAACCTGGTTCCACCAAGGCCCATTACACGCTGAACCGCCGCCTCAAGATCTGTGACATCCAGGTCGATGTGGGCCCGATTCTTGTGTTCGTGTTGCTCCGGTACTTTTTGAAGCAACAATGAGGGAGTGTCGTCGTCTCCTCCGATTCGGCAGTACTTGTCGGTCTTGAACGAGATCT
>JASFFJ010000016.1:0-25544 GCA_050124355.1 Desulfobacterales bacterium
TGATCTAATTCATCTCTGAGAAGTTCATAATAGGACCGTCTAATCCGATCGGCCTGACTCAACTCTTCTCTGTATCTCCAGAATGCCAATTACATCTCCTGCTTTAAGATTAACTTTCAATACTATCGTAAAATTATATCACGAAATTCTGAAGATAGGAAGCAAGTTTTAGTTGAAATACCGATATTTTAGAAGAAAACGAATCCTTTTTTAGCTGGTGACATCCGCCAACCCGCGATGCCCTGCTGCAGGCGGACTCAAGATGTCATCAGCCGGATTTTTTTTGGCGATTGATCGCCTTCTTCCTCGACCATCTTTCGAAAAAACCGATCATGCCGGAACAATAGGCTCTATCAATTTGCTCTTCCCTGACGTTAAGTCCCCCTTTTCCCTGTATTGCCATCCTTAGACATTCCGTTTTATGATGACAGGCAAGACAGGTCTCCGGTGTATGTCGCAAACCATCTTTCCCCATGGGAAATACGGTTTCAAGGTTCGCAAAACAGTCAGGCGGTCGTCTTTTTTTCTGTGACATTGAATATTCGATTTACTCTGTTAGATATGTTTTTGCTTCAGCGTTTTGTTTGAACAGATTGATTTAGTGGATTGAACGAATGCCTAAAGCTATTGAATCGCTACCCTCTATCTCTTCTTATAAAATCGACAGAATACCAGAATTTTAGCTCATTTTATTTGCGTATCGAATTCCCGGCCCATTCGGGCAATGTGGCCATGATCTGCAAAACTGTAGTAGCAGTTGTCACCGATGATAATATGTTCATGAACGGTGATGCCCATTACCTTTCCTGAAAAAACGAGTTGCCGGGTAATGGCAATATCTTCAGAAGATGGTTTGGGATCTCCCGATGGATGATTATGAGCAAATATCAAGGCAGCCGCCTTGTGCCTGAGAGCCAAATCCACGACCTCTCGCGGATAAACACTGCTGGCGTTTAAGGTACCTTTCGAGTGGGTTTCGGTGGAAATTACGCGGTTTTTGGAATCCAGAAAAATGATCTTAAAATGCTCGCGGGTTTTATCCCTGATGCTGTGATAAAGATAATCAAAAAGTTCCCTTGAATTGTTGACGGGACTTTTGCTGATCAACTTCTTTTCAAGGTATCGGTCGGATACTGCTTTAATCAGTTTGATTCCAAAAGAATTTTTGGGTCCAATGCCCTCCACCTCGCAAAGTTCGTGCCTGGAGGCTTCCATGACCCCCTGCAGCGTTTTGAACCTGAGCAATGCGGCCTTGGCCATATCCTTGCAATCTTTCCGTGGCGTACCGAGTGTCAGCAACAGCTCGATGACTTCGTAATCCTGAAATCCATCTAATCCGGCGTTTAGAAACCGATCCCGTAGGCGCTGTCGATGACCTTCGCCTTTATGTCCTTTTTTTTTATCCATTCAAATAACATTTTTTCTGAAATTCAAAAGAATTTGATAGTACAGACCTCATCGCCAATCATCACTATATCGCTACTATCCGGCATCCAGTTTCCAGTATCAAGTATCTTGTTGCTTTTCTAATAAATGCGTTTGTCCATAAAGACAATTCATTTTTGCCAATATACAACTCACTCCGTAGATCTATTCTTCTTTCTCGGCCAGCCGCGCGGCACCCACCACGCGTTCATCGACTTCCATTCCCATGACTTTCACCCCTTGGGTGTTTCGGCTGATAACTGAAATGCCTTTGATGGGCATCCGAATAATCTTGCCGTTGCTAGTCATCAGCATCAAATCGTTATCTTCTTCAACGAGTAAAATGGAAACGACCAGTCCATTTCGTCGAGTGGTTTTAATTGAGATGACCCCTTTCCCGCCGCGCTTCTGAACAGGGTATTCATCGATAGAGGTTCTTTTGCCGTAACCGTTCTGGGTGACGGCAAACAAGGTTTGCCCATGGCTCAGCACTTCCATGGCCACGATTCGATCACCGCTGTCAAGCCTCATACCCCTCACACCCATGGACGTACGTCCTGATGGACGAATATCGGCCTCATGAAACCGTATCGACTTGCCCATAAGTGATCCTAAAAACACATTCAGGGAACCGTCGGTAATTCTGGCG
Source organism: Desulfobacterales bacterium (assembly GCA_050124355.1). Taxonomy (GTDB): domain Bacteria; phylum Desulfobacterota; class Desulfobacteria; order Desulfobacterales; family JAFDCJ01; genus JAFDCJ01. The sequence goes on from JASFFJ010000016.1 coordinate 2,075, forward strand.
GATATCAATTCATCATTGGGCATAAGACTCAATGCTATTATACCGCCTGCTCTGGGCCGACTGAATGCCATTAAGTCCGTCTTTTTGACCAACCCGCCTTTGGTGGCCATGAGCACATGGTAACCGGGCTCAAACTGAGGAACGGCAAGCACGGCCGTCAGGCTTTCGCCAGATTCAAAATTGAGCAGATTGACAATCGCCTTGCCGAGACTCATGCGGCCGGCCTGGGGAATATCATAAACCTTACACCAGTATACTTTGCCCTTATTGGTAAAAAACATGAAGGTATGATGGGTAGAGGCAACGAATAAGTGTTCGACAAAATCATCCGCTTTTATCCCCATGGCCGTCTTGCCTTTTCCGCCGCGACGCTGATTGCGATAAAGGGTAATGGGATTACGTTTGATATATCCCCGCTTGGAAATGCTAACCACCATATCCTCTTCTACGATCATATCTTCAAGGGTGATCTCCTTGGTTTTTTCAACAATTTCGGTGTACCTGTCATCACCGTATTCCTGTTTGACCTCGCCAAGCTCCTCTTTGATTATATTGAGAACCAGGCGATCATTGGCGAGAATCTCTTTAAAGCGGGCAATATCCTTGAGCAAGTCCTTATGTTCCTGCACTATTTTTTCACGCTCAAGACCCGTCAATCGCTGCAAACGCATATCGAGGATGGCCTGGGCCTGGATGGCCGTCAGATCATAGCGTTCAATTAATCGCTCTTTGGCCTCCGGCGGCGATGTGGAATGCCGAATCAAGGCCACAACATCATCCAAGTGATCAAGGGCAATTTTCAAACCTTCCAGGATATGAGCCCGTGCTTCGGCTTTTTTCAAATCATAGCGGGTTCGGCGAATAACAATATCCTTGCGATGCAGGATAAAGTATTCCAGAATCTCCTTCAATGCCAACATTTCCGGTCGGTTGTTTACAATGGCAAGGAAAATGATACCAAAGGTGTTTTCCATACGCGTCATTTTATATAATTGATTGATGATAACACCGGCAATCTGGTCTTTTTTGAGACCCACCGCAATACGCATGCCCTCCCGGTCCGATTCATCCCGCACATAGCTGACACCTTCAATGTGTTTGTCTCTGACAAGTTCGGCGATCTTCTCAACCAATTTGGCTTTGTTAACCTGGTAGGGTAACTCCGTGACAACGATGGTTTCACGCTGGGTGCGCTTATCCTTTTCGACGACCACTCTGGCACGAATTTTGATGATGCCCCGCCCGTTCCGATAGGCCTCTTTAATACCGTCTGTCCCGTAGATGATACCGCCGGTTGGGAAATCAGGACCTGGAATATGATGCATCAGTTCCTGCCAGGTGATTTGCGGATTATCGATCAGCGCGACAGCGGCATTGATAACTTCAGAAAGGTTATGCGGCGGAATATTGGTGGCCATTCCGACAGCGATGCCAGCCGAGCCGTTAATCAGGAGATAGGGTATTTTCGACGGAAGTACCGCGGGTTCGGTGAGTGATTCATCATAATTGGGCACAAAATCCACGGTTTCTTTGTCCAGGTCCTCCATCATCTGATGTGCCAAACGATGCATACGGATCTCGGTATACCGCATGGCAGCCGGAGGATCTCCGTCAATGGAACCGAAATTGCCCTGTCCATCGACCAAGGGATATCGCATGGAAAAATCCTGAGCCAGGCGCACAATCGTATCGTATACGGCCGTGTCGCCATGGGGATGATATTTACCAATCACATCACCAACAATACGCGCTGATTTTTTGTAAGGTTTGTTGTAGTCGTTTTTAAGTTCCCGCATGGCAAACAGCACCCGCCGATGGACAGGTTTGAGGCCATCACGCACGTCCGGCAAAGCCCGGCCGATGATGACACTCATGGCGTAATCGAGATATGATTTTTTCATCTCTTTTTCGATGCTGATCTCACCCATTACCTCGTTTTGGATCATTTTTATTTCCCTTCAGGTTCAACAATCCGTCGATAACTGGATTCGTAAATATCACTCAAGGTTAAAAAGGCCGTCACCACCAGGGGACCGTAAATGATGCCCAATATCCCGAAAAGTTTCAACCCGCCGATAATGGAGAGAAACACCAGCAATGTGTGCATCTGAACACGTTTTCCCACCACTTTGGGTTTAAAAAAATATTCGATTCCCCCGGAAAGCAGGATATAAAAAACGATAAAAAAGATACCCGCTGGGATTCGTCCATTCAAAAATAAAAAAATTGATGCCGGTATAAACACGATGCCGATTCCAACAATCGGTAGAAATGCCATCAAGCCCATAATCACGCCCCACAGAAAGGGAGAAGTAAATCCAAAGAGGGCAAAAACAGCACCCCCAAGGGTTCCCTGAATAATTCCACCCAAGCCATTGCCAACGAGAATGGCACCAGCCATGTCCTTGAACTTCTGTATCAGTTTTTCATCCTGATCGTCCGGTAGGGGTGAAAGCTCGACAATAAATGCCGCCAGGCGATGGCTGTCGATCAAAAGATAGAATATGATCAAAATCATAAAAAAGAAATTGACCACAAAATTTAAGACATTCGCCGTCATGGACCTTGCCTGTTCGTAAAGAAATAGTCCGACCACCCTGCCAAGTTCGGCAATACTTCTGTTGATTTCATCGCCGGTAATCGTCAGTCCAAAATTGGACAGAAACGGGTTGACTTTTTCTACAATTTTACTATTGGCCAACAGCTCTTTATATGGGTTGCTTAACACCGCCTCCCGGGCTGCCAGATACATGTCATAGGCTTCATTTGCCAGAATGCCAATAAAAACCGATACCGGAATAAACAGCACAAGGAATATGATCAGACAGGTCAGCAGGGAGGACAGCATCGGGCTGAATTTCCGATTTAAGTATCGGTATACCGGGTTAAAAATACCGGTGATCACTGCTGCCAGAACAATTATCGATAAAAACGGCCAAAGTAGCCATCCCAATAATACACAGGATACCAGAAACAAGGCCAGAAAGAACCACAAAATAATATCACGCGGTGTCGAATCGCTCAAAATACCTCCCGAGCGGATGGGCGCTTCGGCGGTTTAATCTAACTCCCCTCGGCGATTGCTACAGTGATGTCTCTATTACCGGACCCGACCAAAAACCGGACATTTCGCAATTAAATAAACAAAGCCACGGTGCAATAAACCAAAAACAATGGGTTTGGGCCGTGGCAATCGTCAAAACGTCTTGTTCAGTTTGTCAAGATACGAAAATTATTTACTGAGAAAGGCACCGGCAATCGACAAAAGCAAGATTTCGTAAATAAAAACCGGCACAAAGTTTCCATCAAAAATATGGTAGGTTATGCCACCACCAATAATTGCCGGTACTCCGAAAAATACCAATATTCCCAATTTACGACCAATGTCCATCCTCGTTTACCTCCCCGGACGCTTTAATTCATTTGATCTCAGCCCACTGATTTTAGAAAAGAATTTGAATAATTATTAGCAATTTTAGCAGATTAAGTAAAGAAAAAAACACACTAATTTAGCAGTTTGGTGATTCGAATATTGAGTAATTTAAATCCTGATTTTTCTTCTCCCCAAATCTTGAACACACAACCAACAACGAAATACTATAAGGCAGATGGCAGACCACAGAAAACAGATTTCAGAAGACGGATATTACGGCTTCAAACCGCCCTTCTTTTTTAAAATAAAATAGGAAGAATTCCTTAATTTGTCATTCATTATTCGTCAATCGTCATTCGTCGATCGTTTGTTTCCTATCTCTCCACAATCATTGCCATGCCCATGCCGCCACCGATGCACATGGTAATCAGTCCAGTATTGTAATCTTTGCGCTGCATGTGATGCATGCCGGTAACCATTTGGCGCGCACCCGTGCAGCCGATGGGATGCCCCAGAGAAATTCCGCTGCCAAGTTCGTTGGGACGGTCCGTTTCAATGCCGAGCTCCCGCATGCAGCCGATGGCCTGGGAAGCAAAGGCCTCATTGAGTTCGATCATATTTATGTCGTTTAGTGTCATGCCGGCAGCTTTTAACACTTTTCTAACAGCGGGAACGGGCCCCAATCCCATGTAGGCCGGGTCGACACCACCCGCAGCAAATGCCCTGATTTTGACGATCGGTTCAAGTCCCAGTTCTTTGGCCTTATCCGACCCCATCATCAATACCGCGGCGGCCGCATCATTGATTCCCGAAGCATTGCCGGCCGTCACCGTGCCCTCTGGTTTGAAGGCCGGACGTAATTTGGCCATCTTTTCCATATCGGTATCCATAGGTCGCTCATCCGTATCAAAGATAAATTCACCCTTTCGTGTTTTGATGACCACCGGTGTAATCTCCTGGGCAAAAACACCTTCATTGATCGCCGTTTTGGCCCGATTATGGCTCAGGACGCTTAATTCATCCTGTTCCTGTCTACTGATCTCATACATGGCGGCAATGTTTTCCGCTGTCATACCCATATGGTATCCGTAAAAAATTTCATAAAGTCCGTCGAACACCATCAGATCATAGATATCCCCGACCCCGGTCAGCTCCATTCTGTGGCCCCAACGTGCCTTGGGTAAGGCCATGGGCACCTGGCTCATATTTTCCTGACCACCCGCCAGGATGACATCTGCGGATCCGCTGATAATCGCCGCGGCACCCAAAGCAATGGCCTTAAGTCCGGATCCGCAAACCTTATTAATGGTGAACGCTGGGGTTTCCTTGGGTATGCCACCAACGATCATCGCCTGCCGCGCCGGATTTTGCCCTTGAGCGGCCTGGAGGACATTACCCATAATCACTTCGTCAATCGCAATCTCGGCTGCCGCAGCATCCCAATCATAGGATCTCTTTTCGAGATCGGTAATCCCATGATCTCTCAGCTTATCCGGTGCGGTTTCCATGGCAACAGCACCGGCGACCGGCTTTAAATTGGCCTTTTTCAAAACATCCTTCATAACAATACCACCAAGTTCCACCACCGGTACATCTTTAAGACCGCTGCCGAATGTTCCGATAGCAGTTCGCGATCCGCTGACAATGACCACCTCTCTCATTTGCAATTTCCTCCTTATATCGTTTGAATTATGTCTATTTCGGATCCGCCACTCAATGAGCGATTCGTTTTAAGAACCACCTTCTGGATGGGGCTATAATTAAATGTTTTAAGCCAGGTTTTATACCATAATTACCCAAAAAAGGTCAATGGCGACATTTTACACCGAAAATGGATCCATATGATTCCTGCGGAAGAATCATTTTGACACATGTACCTTCACCGGGAGTGGAATCGATCGTAGGGCTGCCATCGGCAATCTCGGCATGTTCCTGCATGCTCGCCAAACCGTATCCGCTGATGGAATCCTGCCGATCGAGTGCCACTTGAACATCAAATCCGTTGCCGATCTGCTGGAGATCAGAGGCGCCATTTCATTCCGTGTCAGGGCTTATCGTAATGCCGCCGGCGCCATCGGCAGCCTGGCCACAAGCGTGGCGGAACTGATTGCCGAGGGCAAACCGCTAACCGATTTTTCCGGTATCGGCAAAGATTTGGCAAAAAAGATCAGAGAACTTGTGAAGACCGACAAACTCTCCCAGTTAAATGAACTGGAGAAAGACCTGCCGCCGGGGTTGCTCGACCTCCTGCGCATCCCGGGTTTGGGCCTAAAGTGGAACAGATCATCTCACGAGGCGCGACTCGCTCGTCAGTGGTATTGCGGTCGGAGTTTCAGATGGACCTGCGAGTCGTACCTCAAGTGAGCTATGGTGCGGCCCTGCACTATTTCACCGGCTCCAAAGCCCATAATATCGCCGTACGCAAGCTGGCTCAGAAAAAAGGGATGAAGATCAACGAGTAAGGGGTTTTCAAAAACGACATGCGCATCGCCGGCAAAACCGAGGAAGACATCTTCAAGCAAGTAGACTGCCCTATATCGAACCCGAGCTGCGGGAGGATCGCGGCGAAATCCAGGCGACCCTCAAAAACCGGCTGCCCGGATGAATTAGGCTCGACGATTTATTCATCATCATCTGCTGACAAAAATACCTTGCGAAGCGTTTTGGCAGTTATTTTTTCTTGTCCGGGCTTCAGAGTTTGAGGATTCACGAACAGGCCCGTAGACGTCGAGCCCACTGCAATCCCGGGCTCCCCTTGCCGCAAGAGAGACTTTACTTCGCTGCTGCTCAATGGAATTGTCTCTTTTTCCCAATCAAGATACACCCGCGGGATCCAATTCGGTTGCACGCCCGGTTCGGCCGGCGCTACGCGGCGTGCATCCAGACCCGGGATGTCGGCAAGGGTGCTGACAATGGTTGCCACCATGTCTTCCCACAGTTTCTCTTCAGCAGCGAAATCCTGCCGAATATATCGCTCCAGCGCGGCGATTAGTCCGGCGATTTCTTCTTTGCCGACTTTCATGGCTCGGCCGATGCTGTAATTTGGGTTGGCATTCAGCGCACAGGCCTCAATTAAATCACGACGTCCAACAACCAAACCGCTGGACTGAGGACCCCCGATGTCTTTACCGCCGCTGAATACGGTAAGGTCAGCGCCCATCTGAAAGAAGCGACTCAAATTCTCCACCGGCGGCAGTTCGGCGGCGGCATCTACGATGAGGGGAACGCCCATTTCTTTGGCAATGGCGATTACTTCTGAGAGCGACAGATTGCGATCGTTTTCAAACTCCAGGAAATGAACGATCGCGGCCGTGCGGTCACTGACCGCCGCCTTCAGTTCCCATGGATATGTCTCTTTTATCAAACCAAATTCTACTAAGGTCACGCCAGCTTGACGGACCGCGTGGTCGTAGCCGTTGCGGTGACTCTTTTGGATCAGGACTTCATTTTTTAGACCTTGCATGACCGGTAGCTGTCGGATCTTGGCCGGATTTGTACCGGTGACACAGGCGGCTGTGGACAAGGTCAGGCCGGCGGCAGCGCCGGAGGTGATGTAGCTTGCTTCGACACCGAGCAGATTTGCAACATAGTCTCCCGCTTTTTTCAGCAGCTCATTCAAGTCAACAAAATATTTGGACGCTTCGATCATCTCTTCCATCACAGCCGGATCCATAACAGACCCGCCCATTCTCGTGAGGGTGCCTTCGGCATTTATCAGTTTCTTAATACCCAGCTTGTCATATATATCCATTTTTACCTTATCTTATAGTATCTGTTCAAAACGACGCAGAAAGGATCGCAGGCGATCGGTTTTTGGGTCGCCCAGAGTGGCAGCCGGTGGACCGTCTTCGAGGACAAGCCCTTCATCCATGAAGACCACCCGATTGGCCACTTCCTTGGCAAATAGCATTTCGTGGGTAACCACCAGCATGGTCATGTGATAGTTTTCTGCCAGGGATTTCATGACGCTGAGGACTTCGCCGACCAACTCGGGGTCCAAAGCAGATGTGACCTCATCGAATAGAACGATCTTTGGTTCGACCGCCACGGCCCTGGCAATCCCGACGCGTTGCTGCTGACCGCCGGACAATTCGGCCGGGTATGAATCGACCTTGTCACTCAATCCCACTTTTCCCAGCCAGTTACGTCCGATGTCGTCGGCCTCAGCGCGCGAAACACCTTTAACCTGAACCAAGCCCAGTGTCACATTTTCAAGAGCGGTCATATGGGGAAAGAGATTAAACTGCTGAAATACCATGCCGACCTTTGACCGCTGTCTGGCGACAGTGCTTTCCGGTCTCTTTATCAATCTGCCGTTTTCTTCCTTGTAACCGATGAGCTCTCCATCGATATAAACTCTACCCCTGTCGTAAGGTTGCAGGAAATTGATACATCGCAACAGCGTCGTTTTTCCGGATCCGCTGGGACCGATGATAGCCAGTACATCGCCCTGGTTTACCGCCAGATCGATACCTTTGAGCACCTTAAGGTCACCAAAGCGCTTTTCAAGTTTTTCGATTAAGACAACTTGGTCGCTCATCACTCATACCTTTAACTTGAATACCTAAATTTCTTCTCTACCCTCGCACCCACCAGCGAGAGACTGTAGTTGATCGAAAAATATAGGATCGCCGCAACACCATAAAACAGCAACGGTTCACGGGTCCGCGCCGCGATTTGTTCGGTTGAATAAAGCAAGTCGATAATACTGACCAAGGCCAGTAAGGAAGATGCCTTTACCAATTCCACCGCTGTATTGGTCCAGGGAGGGATGGCCCGCGCCAACGCTTGAGGGAAAATCACATAACGCAGGCGTTTGTAAAACGTCAGCCCAATTGCCTTGGCTGCTTCGGTTTGACCATCCGGGATAGAGTCCACCGCACCGCGCACCACTTCCGAGACGTGAGCCGTACCGAAAATGGATAGGGCCAGCACCGCCGCAACAAATGCAGATATTTGCATGCCCATGGCCGGCAAACCGTAGAAAACGCTAAAGATCAGTACCAACAGGGGAATACCGCGGACGGTATCGACATACACTCTAATTATAAGGCGCAGGGGCAAAGGTCCGTAAAGAAGCATAAGGCCAGTAAAAAGGCCGCCGATACTTGCCGCTACAATCACCCAGGCAGATGTTTCCAGGGTGACGGATAAGCCTCGCCAAATAAGATGCGAATTTTGTATGAGTAGATCAAGCATGTTCTTATCCAAACTTTAACATATGGGACACGGATCGCCACGGAATTTCACAGATCAATAGAGCCACTCGATTTAAGTAGTATTCCGGAATGTTTGGCACTTTTTTTGTCGTTTCCTATTTCAACGTACCATGGCATATTTCTTTTCCAGCAAACGCAATAAACCCGCCAGAACATAGCAGGTTATGAGATACATGATTGCCACGGTTGTGTAGACTTCTAGTATTCGCCATGTGTTGGTGTTAATCACCATGGCGCCATAGGTTAACTCAGGGACAGAAATTGCTGCCGCCAGAGAGGTATCCTTGAAAAGGGAAATAAAGGTGTTGCTCAAAGAAGGCAATACGATGCGAAACGTCATCGGAAGCGTGACAAATTGCATTGTCTTGCGGGGTGTCAGTCCAATGGCTTTTCCGGCTTCAATCAGCCCCTCCGGCACGGACATGATCCCCGCCCGAAAGACTTCAGCCAGATAGGCACCTGAGTATACCGCCAGCGCCAGTACAAATGACCAGATATTGTTTAACAGGTGAAGTCCTAGCAAACCCAAGCCATAAAACACGAAATAGATGATCAATAACAGCGGAATATTTCTGACAAACTCCGTGTAAGCCGTCGCCAGCGCTTTAATGGATCGGCCGCCATATACCCGGGCAAAGGCCGCCAGTATTCCAATGATGCACCCGATGGCCAGCGATAGCAGTGCCAACCCGAGGCCCATTAAAAGTCCTTGCCAAAGTAAATCGAAGTTTTGAAAAATAGGTCGCCAGTTCAGATGATACATAAACGCTGCCTTCGCACACCCAAGCAAAAGGGTGCCTGCCGTCGGCACCTGAGGTGATGAAGATCATTCACAACGTGGCTTTAATTTTAATCCGGTTTTTATTCCGTTAAACCAACTTTTAGTAGCAATTTTGGATTTTGGAATGCGGATTGTGGATTTGTTGTATCGCTCTCCGAGGCGTAGGCGCTAAAACCCCTCCGAGCCGGAGACTGCGCTCTGTCTGTTTTTATTAAATTGACAGAATACCTTAAATCCAAAATCTAAAATCCCAAATCCCCAATCTATGCGGAATAAAAGTGGGATCGATTGTCAAAAGAAACACAGCGATATAACGCATGATTTTCACCATCCCAGTCGGCACCCTGTGCTACTCTCTCTGAAATTGGTACTACTTGTATTCCATTGGAAAGCCTGTCTGGGGATTCGGAAGCTGCTCGCCAAAGTACTTTTTAAAGGCTGCCGAATACTCGGCAAATTCAACTCCCGTCATGGCTTCATGTAGTATTGTGTTGACGTAATTCAACCAGATCGCATCACCCGGTCTCACGGCGCCGGCGTAAGTCTGGGGCCACCAGCCGGTATCACCGACTTTGTATTTGTCGGGTTCTTGAGCGACCATCCACCGTACGGTGGAATCGTCAATAGCGGCTGCATCAACCCTGCCCGAGTCGAGTGCCAGCATCACGTTGGCCTGGGTATCCAGCTGCAGGACTTTGGCATTGGGGATCCCATCATGGACAAGATCTTCCGCAAAAACATTCTGCAGCACCGACACCGTGACCGGCTTGCCGGCGGCAGCCAGGTCCCCGGCACCTTTGTGGGGGCTGTTTTTCATCAATAAGGTATTGACACCCTCGCGATAGTAAGGAATAGAAAACTCTGCCAGCTGGGCCCGTTGGGCGTTGACTGTCATAAATTGAAAAACGACATCCACCTTATTGGCTTGCAGGTTGGGTATGCGCGCATCGGGCTTCTGGCGATTGAATTCCACCGCTTTCGGATCGTCGAATAGGCCTTTGGCCAAAAGCCTGGCCATGGTAACATCAAATCCCTGCAGTTCGCCCTTTTCATCTTCAAAATGCCAGGGCGGATTTCCACTGCCAGTACCCACGATGAGCTTGCCGCGATCGAGAACTTTGTAGAGCAGACTATCTCTTTTGTCAGTTGCCGCTTGTGCAGTCTTCGACTTAAAACCTAACAATCCAACGGCGGCGGCGCCAATCCCGATGGTCTTTCCAAAAAAATTTCTTCTCGATATCATTTTACGTGTCTCCTTTCGCCTTCCTTATGCGTTAACCCCATTAAATTTTACCGATGTTGTGAACCCCTGGTCAAATTCCTTACTTTTCACCTCCTTTCTGAATTGATACCTATTCATTAGAATCGCCTCATATTTGAGAATCGCCTCATATTTGCGAAGAATTTATCTAACAGAACATTTTCGCCACCAAGGCACCAAGACACGAAGTTAAATTATAATAATCAGTTATTGTTTGTTTCTTTGTGCCTTTGTAGCTATTCTATCCGATATATCAGGGTTGGGATGTAAGCAAGCGAAATCTACTCTTTGATCTCAACGATCATTTCAATTTCAACCGCAATGTTAAACGGCAGTGCATTGGTGCCAACTGCTGAACGGGCATGTTTACCTTTTTCGCCGAATACTTCCACCAAAAGGTCTGAGGCCCCATTAATGACCTTAGGTTGGTCGGCAAATTCTGCGGTGCAATTGACAAATCCCAGCAATTTCACAATCCGCCTGATCGCGTCCAAATCTCCGATTTCGGTTTTCAGTGTTCCCAGTAAGCCGATGGCGATGCGACGAGCGGTTTCATAGCCCTGCTCGGTGGTTAGATCTGCACCGACTTTGCCGGGGATCAACGTGCCATCTTCTTTAACAGGACCATGGCCTGAAAGAAAAATCAAATTACCGGTCTTTGCGGCCGGGACATAATTGGCCACCGGTGTAATCGCCGGAGGAAGGTCAATTCCCAACTCTTTTAGCCTGGCTTCAACTTGCATTTGGATACCCCCTTCGTTTTTATAGAACAATCGACAGTATCAGCCGATGTGCCCTCTGACCGGTGAAAAACGAGTCTGCCATCTGTTGCCGCCCCATCAGCAGATCCAAGGACGCCACTCATAAGCCATTGCCATCGCTCAGGTTTAGATCAATGATCCTCTGTTGACCGTGGGACCCTTTCAATTCTCATCCCGTTTGGCCAGGGTGATTCATAGATGGCGCTGGAATATTCCAAGTCAGCAGAAATTATCGTTCACCGCTTAACGAAATCAGGTTCGTTTGTCAAGGGTGATATGAAGCCAAAAGCCGCCGCTAATTACCGATAGGGTTCAATTGGCGACCTGTAAAACCGATTTTCAACCTAATTTCAATAACTGCAGTGGTATGTTATTGGCTCGGTTGACAAGGCAAATTAATTCAGAATCTCCACCTCAGTGATTTGGGTTTAAGCTTAACCCGCTATTGACATCAACTGAAAGTGAGCCTAAGTTAAAAGATGGATTACAAGATTAACAATTTACAGAAGTGGTAAATATGCGGCGTTTATTATTCCAATATTTCCTGCTCATAATGCTTATTGCCGTAACGCCTCCTTGTCTGTCCAAGACTGCCGCTGCGAGTCCATCTGCTCTGACCCAGGCGACGGCGCATTTCCGCAGTGGCCGTTATGTCGAAGCACTGAGTTTATTTCAGAAGGTCGAGGCCGCCGATCTAATCCCAGGTGTCATTGGTGCCAGCCGCACCCTGATTATGACCGGTCAGTATGGCGCAGCGGAGGCGGTCTGCCGAAGGACACTGGGGAACCAACCCGGCGATCCGGCTATCATCAGCCAGCTAGCGGAGGTCCTTGCAATGACGGGACGCTCCGATGAAGCCATGGGTATCCTGGAATCGGTGGTAAGAGCGGCTGACGCTACCCCAGCTAGCCTGGTCAAATACGGCCAGCTTTTACAGCTGCGGGGTCGGAGAGACGAAGCGGCTGCGATTTTTCAGCGAGCCCTCTCATTAAATGATACTGGTCATGTCACCAAATCGCATGACCTTGCCATGCTCGCGGTGGCAAGCCGGGCCCTTGAACGGTTTTATGACGCCAACCGTTTCTTTCGGCAAGCGCTGCGAGCAGATCCGCAAAACCTTGCGGCCGAGGTTCTCTGGGGGGACCTTTTCCAAGAAAAATACAACACGGCTGAAGCCCGTAAGTCATATGCTGCAGTGCTTAAAGACAATCCAAAACACGTTCCGGCCCTCGTCGGCATGGCAAGAACACTGAACGGCAGCGCCGCTCAAAAACTGCTGGAAGAGGCCTTAACGGTCAACGCATCGTCCGAGTCTGCCCTGGAAGCACTGGCTAAAATCGCGATCGATGATGACCGTTGGGAGAAAGCCAAGACATATCTTGATAAAATACTTGAAATCAATCGCGAATCCGTAAATGCACACACCTTGCAAGCCGTCATCGCATATCTTGAAGAAGATGGCCCAAAATACACGGCCCTCCAGCAGGCGCTGGCGCAGTTCAGTCCCGGCAACGCTCGATTCTACGCCCGGATCGCAGAAATCTGCGGACGAAAATATCGCTTTGAAGACGCCGTCCATATGGCGCGCCTGGCCCTCAAGACGGACCCACAGCACAACAACGCCACCACTATCCTGGGCATGAATCTTCTGAGACTGGGGCGCGAAGAAGAAGGCCGCCGACACCTCGAACAATCGTTTGAAAGCGACCCTTTCAATATCTGGACCATGAATATGCTCAGGGTCCTCGATGTTCTGGCGGATTTTGAAACCCGCCGGACCGAGCATTTCATCGTTCGGATGCACTCCTCGGATGCGGCCACGCTTTGGCCCTATCTCGAGTCCCTGCTCGAAGAAAGCTGGCAGACACTTACGCAAAAGTATGAGTTTACACCGAAGAGCCCCATTCTAGTCGAGGTATTCCCCGAACACGAAGACTTTGCGGTGCGTACCTCCGGACTGCCTGATATCGGCCCGGTGGTGGGGGTCTGCTTTGGAGAAGTGATCACCCTTGATTCGCCCCGGGCCCTGAAGCCGCCGCGTTCGATGAACTGGCAGGAGATTGTCTGGCATGAGTTCACCCATGTGATCACCCTTCAGATGGCCCACAACCGCTTGCCGCGGTGGTTGTCCGAGGGCATATCCGTTTTTGAGGAACACAAGGGACGGCCCGAGTGGGGTCGCCGACAGGACCTGGCGCTTGTCAAGGCGGTCCAGCAAGACCGGATCCTGCCGGTAAAGACGCTCAATGAAGGGTTCTCCAAAGCGAAGTCTACGAAAGACCTCAGTTTCGCTTATTACCAGTCCTATCTGGTGGTCGAGTATATTGTTGAGCGATACGGATTTCAGTCCTTGAAAGACCTGATATACCAGTACCGAAAGCCGAAGCAGATGGAAGATATTTTCATGAGTGTGTTTGAGGCTTCGTTGGCCTCGTTCGAAAAAGGGTTCCGTACCTGGCTCGAAGACCGCGTCCGGCGGATCGATGTCCATGTATACCAAGAGGCAGCCGGGGGCCAAGGTGGGCCCAATGAAAGCGAGATGACGGAACTCGAGGGGATGTCATTGCCGGAATCCTCAACCCCTGAGGCGGTTACGGCGGCCCTGAGAAAACGCATCGCAGCCCAGCCCCGTGATTTTGAAGCGCATTTTCAACTGGGCCTGATTCTGTCCAGGAAATCAAGCAATGACGACGCCATCACCCATTTGAAGATCGCGCGAGACCTGCTGCCGCATTATGCAGGTACTCCCAATCCGCGGCAGGTGCTGGCGGATATTTACCAGGCGCGGGGGGATGAAGCCGCCATGCTTGAGGAACTCGAGGCCCTGGTCCATTACCAGCAGGAAGCATATGATGCATGTTACCGGCTCGCAAAGGCCTACCTCGATCGCAACAATGACACCAAAGCGATTTACTTCCTGGAGCGTGCCATCGCCGTGGATCCTTACCAGCCGGATCTGCACCGCCTGCTGGCGTCAATTGCCTATAAAATGGCCGATCACGAGAGGGCCGTCCGGGGATTCAAAATATTGACGGCCTTGGAGGATACGGATCCCGTCAGTGCCTATACGGATCTGGCCAAAGCGCATCTGGCCGGGGGCAATAAAAAAGAAGCCAAAAACACCGCGCTGTTGGCCCTTGAAATTGCACCGACATTTGAACCAGCCCAGAACATCCTGCTCGATTCGCTGGCGGATGATATAATTGTAAGGTAGCCGCCGATCATGAAAAAGCCTTTTGTCATCACACTTTTTTTTGTGGTGCTGGCAATCCATCCCGCTGAGGGGCAGGAGAAGTATCTGCTCCCAGGGACGTGGAGCGATGGACCGGAAGATCGCCTGGCTGAAAACGAATTTACTTTTTTGCAGCAGCCATCTTCAGACCAGCCCGACGCTGAAGGCGATGCCTTTACCTTTGTCCGTATTCAATACGACAACGCCGGCGGTGGCCTGGATGATGACTGGGGCTGGGGACGGAGAGGCACTTGGCGCATCGACTACCCTGACGCCGATTTAAATTTTTTGCGCGGTGTGAGGCGACTGACCAATATTCATATCAACAGCAGCCCGGCGGTGCTGCGACTGGACGATGACCGTATCTTCGAATACCCCTTTCTCTATATGCTCGAGCTGGGACGTAACGGCGGCCCCAGATTCACTGAGAAGGAGACCCAAAATCTGCGCGAGTACCTCTTGCGGGGCGGGTTCCTTCTCATTGATGATTTTTGGGGAACTCTGGAATGGGATACATTTTACCGTGCTTTCGTAACGGTGTTCCCTGATCGCCCGATGATCGAGCTGAATAAGGATCATCAAATCTTTCACTGTTTCTTCGACATCGAGGGTCCTCAGATGATTCCGGCCGTCTGGAATTTTCAAAATTATGCCGAGCAAGACGTTGAACGGGCGCACAATCGGGCCATTTTAGACGACGACGGCCGGGTCATGGTGTTGATCAACTGGAACTCGGACATGGGGGATGGATGGGAACACACCTACCACCCGTCCTATCCGACGAAATATGCCAATCTGGCCTATCAGCTCGGCATTAACTACTTGATATATGCCATGACACACTAAACTTTTTTTGGCAGGTAATCATATGACGACCAAAACAGCAGAAGCGATGGACTTAATCAATCCGCCTCATATAGAGCAAGCCCGGGTATCGGACGATCTTGACATTGTCGTCCGATTGAAGGAAGGCCGGGAAAAGTTGGTTCACGAATTAAAAAAAGTGATCATTGGTCAGGACCAGGTCATCGAAGAAGTCTTGATTGCACTTTTCGCCGGCGGACACTGCCTGATTACCGGGGTTCCCGGTTTGGCCAAAACCCTACTCATCAAGATCATAGCCGACATCCTGCAATTGAAATTCCAACGGATTCAGTTCACCCCCGACCTGATGCCCGCCGATGTGATCGGCACGGAAGTGGTGCAACGGGACCAATCAACCGGATGGCGAACATTGAACTTCGTCAAGGGGCCGATTTTTGCAAATATTCTGCTGGCCGACGAAATCAATCGGACACCACCGAAGACCCAGTCGGCGCTGCTTGAGGCAATGGAGGAACAGCAGGTGACAACCGCCGGGATGACCTACCCGCTCGATCGACCTTTTTTCGTGCTAGCGACCCAAAACCCAATTGAACTCGAAGGCACCTACCCCCTGCCGGAGGCCCAACTGGACCGTTTTATGTTTAAGGTATTGATCGATTACCTTCCCGAAGCGCAGGAGATCAAGGTCGTCGACAACACGACCCGGGTCATCGACAGCGCAGTGGAAAATGTCCTGACCGGACAGGACATTATCGATTTTCAGCGCATTGTCCGACAGGTCCCCGCGGCCGAAGCGGTCACCCGCTACGCCGTCAGATTGGTGAGGACGAGTCGGCCCGGCAACGTCAATGCCCCCGACTTTATCAAGGAATGGGTGAGTTGGGGTGCCGGGCTGCGAGCATCACAGAACCTTCTGCTCGGCGGAAAAGTCCGGGCGTTGCTCCACGGGCGCTATAACGTTTCTTATGACGACATTCGCGCCCTCGCCTATCCGGTATTGCGCCATCGGATCCTGTTGAATTTTCACGCGGAAGCCGAACGCGTCACGGCCACCCAGGTGATCGATCGACTGTTGGAAACTGTGCCGGAGCCGGCCTCCGGTATACGATGAACAGGTTAGCTCGCATCGCTCACTAAATGGGATAATGGAATACAGGAATGGTGGAATATCGGGTTTAAAGAAAACGAGACGCAAAGCACATACTTAGTCTTCCAACATTCCACTATACCATCATTCCCTGCGGCTTACCAAGAGAATGGTCGCAAGGAGCAATGTGAATTTAATGTATTTTAATAATCCCGTAACATCGAACTATGAACCAAGAAATCCGCTTTCTCGATCCCAAGGTTCTGGCAAGCATCTCTAACCTCGAACTTCGCGCGCGGACGGCTGTGGAAGGCTTTCTTGCGGGACTCCATAAGAGTCCTCACCGTGGATTCAGCGTGGAGTTTGCCGACTATCGGCATTACAATTCCGGAGATGACATCAGACACGTAGACTGGAAAATCTATGCACGCTCCGGCGAGTACTTTATCAAACAGTATAAGGATGAGACCAATGTTCGCTGTCATATTTTGTTGGATTGCAGTGCGTCCATGGGATATGGATCAGAAACCATGACAAAACTGGAGTTTGGTCGCACACTGGCCTCAGCACTTTCGTATTTTATGTTCAACCAAAAGGACGCCGTCGGTCTGACGACCTTTGACGACAAGATCCGGGAGTATTTGCCTTCCAGGTATCGTCGAGGACACCTGATGCAAATCCTAAGGGCTCTGGCACATATAAGTCCGGGTGAAGGAACCGATCTGGCCCGGCCGATTTCCGACCTGGCCTTCGGGTTGAACCGTAAAAGTCTGGCCATTGTCATCAGTGATCTCCTCGACGACGAAGCGGTCATCCTCAAAGGATTGCAACATTTGCGCTTCAAGGGCAATGATGTCATTGTGTTTCATATCATGGACAATGCTGAACTGACCTTTCCCTTCGAGCAAACCTCGGAGTTTGAAGACTCGGAAAGTCACGAGACGGTGGCCGTGATACCCCAGACAATGAGAGAGATCTATCTAAAGGAACTGGAGAATTTTTGCGACTTTTACCGGCAAAAATGCCGGGCCGGGGGCATTGACTACTGCCTGTTGAATACCGCCGATCCCTTGGACTTTGCCCTTTCTTCTTATCTGTCGAAACGGGCGAAGCATTACTAAGAATGATAAACCTTCATAATTTTAGATTATTTTAGTCATTTTGAATTTTAGTTCATTTATATCATTGAAATTCAACAACTCTGTTAACATCGACAATAGATTGTCAACACGGTGCCACTAAGCACATGGAAGATAACACATGTCGTTTCTATCCCCATGGTTTCTTTTGGGAGTGCTGGGTGTGACCATTCCCCTGGCCATCCATCTGAGCCGTCGACAAAAAGCCGAGAAGGTAGTTTTCAGCACCATTCGGTTCTTAAAACAAACACCGAAGAAGATGATCTTGTTTCAGAAGATCCGCCATTGGCTGCTGCTGCTAATACGAGCCGCCATCATTGCGTTGCTGGCCGTTGCCTTTGCACGTCCGTTTCTTTCGCAAGCGGTGACCGAACGTATTGGATGGTCTCCCCGCTCCGTGGTGATATTGCTGGATACTTCCATGAGCATGCGATACGGCGATGTCTTCGATAAAGCTAAAAAAGCGGTCATCGCACTCCTGGAATCATTTCAGACGGGAGATGAAGCGGCCCTCATCACATTTTCAGACGGCACCGAAAAAGCAACGGAGCTAACCACGGACCTCATCCAGCTGGCGACCGTCGTGCGAAATCTTGATTCACCGGGGTTTAAATCCACCAGCTACCTGCCGGCCTTGCGCCTGGCAGATCAGACCCTGCGCTCGGCCCGCTACCCGGATAAAACCGCGGTTCTGGTTTCCGATTTCCAGCGCCGAGCCGTCGGCGCCGTCGATACCCCCTGGCGTTTGAGCCCCGGTGTTGCCTTCGAAGGTGTCAAGATTGGCGACCATGAACCCACGAACTTGGCAGTGACGGAAGTAAAATTACCGACCCGGCTCTCCCGGGGACAGGCGGAACACGTCATCCTTGCACGCGTGCGAAACTTCGGAACCCGACCCTTGACCGAGACCCGGATAACACTCAATATCGATGAGAAGGCCGTTGAAACCCAAAAAATCGATCTGACCGACAAATCCGAGGCCATTGCGACATTTCGTACCCAATTCCGAGAGCGGGGGATTTATCGCGTTGCCGTGACAGTGGAAGACGAGTTCTTTGCGCCCGACAACACCTTTTACTTTACGGTCAATGTCCTGCGGCCTCTGGCGGTATTAAGTATTGTTGATGCAGCGGCGGCCAAAGCGCATGCAGGTGAAACCCGTTGGTTTGAATCCGCCCTGGGCATGGAGGATGGGACGTCCTTTCACCTCGATCAGGTTCAATCCAAAGAGATCACAACTGACATGCTGCAGCGTTATCAGGTCGTCGTGCTTCTCAATGTCAGTGCGCTGGATCCGGTTCAGGTTGCACGCATTGCAGCATATCTGGAGCAGGGCGGCGGACTGTTAATCGCACCGGCGGATCGCGTCAATGCTGGGACCTTTAACCGACTGTTTCATGACCTGACCCCCGCCGCCCTCGATCAAAAGCATATCGCCGGCAGTGGCGATTTTCTATCGATTTCAGGGATAAATCGACGGCACCCCATCATCAAATCCATGGATTTCGGCGAAAGCGGCGATCTCGGTGCGGTTCGGTTCCATGGACATTGGTCTACCAAGCCGGCGCCAGGCAGCAACGTTATCCTACGCTTCGACAACGGACAAGCCGCCCTCTTGGAAAAAACGGCCGGCCAGGGCCGCGTGCTGCTTTTTACGTCCTCTTTGGATACCCAGTGGAACAATCTTCCACGCCGGGGATTATACGTTCCCCTGGTACACGAAACACTTCGTTATCTTGGGTCTTACGAGGAGAAGAAACCGTCTTACACCGTCGGTGAACCGGTACGCCTGCGACTGCCAGCGGGAAACGCCGTGCGGGTCATCGGTCCGAGTGGCGCCGAGTCCCTCCTGACCTCGACCACCGCAAAAGAAGTGTTTTATCGGTCAACGGATCGCCCCGGGTTCTACGATGTGCGCGGCCATCAAGCGCAGAACATTCTGGCCGTCAATGTATCGCCGGTTGAATCGGATCTATCATTTGTTCCTCCCGCACAGATTGGCGCTGCGTTGGTCAACGACGCCCCCCGGGTGCCCGTCACCCAGGCCGCAGGCTCGTCTGCCATTGCCGTTTATGCAGAAAAATCACAACGGTTGTGGTGGTGGGTATTGCTAGTCGTTCTTTTCTTGGGTTTGGGCGACACCATATTGGCAAATCGAACGTATCGATAAGATTTCTGGAGCGATGGAGTAATGTAGTAATGGAATAAGCATTTCCGACTAAAATCGAACGATCTGAATTACACCCAACACTCCAATATTCCAGTACTCCAATTCTCCAGCACTAAGTTATCGGTGGGCTAGCTATCTGCAACCTGAATAGAAGACCAGTACTTAAAGATTGGAACAACAATGTCTACAACGTCAATTGAAGTGTTAAGGGAAAATATCCGCAGGATTCAGAGACGCAGAACACGTCTGGTAAGCCTGCGGGAGATCGGCTTGGGGGTCGCGGGTTTGGCGGCCCTGTTTGCAGCACTCGGGATCCTTGAGATGATGTTGGAGTTGCCCCTGGTCGGTCGTCTTGCACTGACGGCCATCCTGGTCGTCGCAGCCGGCGCCTTCGCATGGCGCTACATTTACATCCACCGGCAGAGGGGCAGAGACCAGCGTCAGATCGCCCACTATGTTGACGAGCACATCCCGGAGCTTGAACAACGCCTCATCACATCCATGGAATTCGGTGAGAAAAGACCACCGGGTGATTCTTCGGCGCTGGTCGAAAAATTGTGGGAAGACACCCTGGTAAAGCTTCAAACCCTTGACACAGACCGGGTGTCAACCATCCGCAGCGCCTGGCCTGTGGCGGCCGCCGCCCTTGTGGCGCTGGGAGGGTTGTTTTTTGCCGTTTGGAGCTCCAATGAATTTTCGCTGGCTGGCATGCGGATCCTCATGCCCTGGGATCAACCACAATCAACCGCGACCCTGCCGGTCGGGCTGACAGTGGCACCAGGGACGATAAAAATTCAGCGCGGAACCGATGTTATGCTCATTGCTCAGGTTGCAAATGCCGTCCCCAAAAAAGTGGATGTTTATCTTCAAACCGATTCGGTCGAATGGCGCCGGACCCCAATGACGACGGAGGGCGATGAAAACACCTATGTTTACCTTCTGCCAATGGTGAAAAAAGACGTCTCCTACTACGTGGACATAGGTGTCAAGCGCTCCGACCAGCACAGAATCTCAGTTTTTGACCGGCCGCGGGTCGTGCAGGTTGAGTTGGCGTACCGCTACCCTGAGTATACGGGCTTGAAAAACAAGACGGTCAGGGATCAGGGTGATGTGATTGCACCTCAGGGGACCCGCATCAGATTGCATGCCGACTTCAACAAGACGGTCGAAAAAGCCGCGATCCATTTTGGCGACGGGACGACGATGGATCTCGCCGTAAACGACACCACCGCCAGCGGTTCTTTCAAAGTCACCCAAGATGCAACCTATACCATTAAAGCAATCGACGCCGATCAAATGGAAAACGAAGATCCTTATGAGTATTTTGTGCGCTCCCTGCCGGACGTCCCGCCAACGGTGACGCTGATTCGACCCGGCCGAGACAAAAAGGTGATGTCCTTAGAGGAAGTCTCCATCACGGCTGCCGCCGAAGACGATTATGGTCTGACGGAATTCACACTGAACTATATGGTGGACGGCCGCGAAAATCAGCAGATTGATTTTTTGGCGGCCCAGAAAGAACGCTGGCAAGGCAGCATTGACAGCCAGACAACCTTGTATCTGGAGGATCTTGAAGTGGAGCCGGGTGAGTTCGTCCTTTATTATATTACCGCCCGCGACAACAATCGAATCGAGGATGCCGCTGAAGTTGTCTCTGACATTTACTTTCTGGAAGTTATCCCAACGGATGAAGCATTTCAGCGGGCATCGCAACAGGCGGGCGGCGGTGGCGGTGCGGGAAGAGGCCGTCGATCTGCCAGCGCTCTGATCGAAAATCAGAAAAATATCATCGCCGCCACTTGGAAATTGTTGAAACAGCGCAGAGACACCAGCCCTAAAAAATTCGCCGAAGATATCACAACTATCACCGATTCTCAACGGCAGGTCATGGAGCGTACGACGTTGTCGCTGCGGCGGTTGTCGGAACGGCTGTCATTTTCCGACCAAAGTTATCAACGTGCCGTCGAACATCTCCAGCAGGCCGTCACCCATATGGAGACGGCCATTGAAAAACTGACCGCCCGGCAGCTGATGCAGGCCCTCAGCCCGGAGCAATCGGCGTTACAGGCGATTATGAAAGCTGAATCCGAAAGCCGAAGCACCACGGTTCAGCTGGCACGCCGTGGCGGCGGTGGTGGCGGCGGCAGTCAGCAACTCCGAGAGCGTGAGGATCTCAGGCAACTATTTGAAATGGAGATGGGTCGCCTGGAAAATCGCTATGAGCTCCCCAAACAGGTCGCCGGCAGTGAGCCGGACAGCAACAGGGATGACACACTGGAGAAACTGCAGGATCTCGCCCGCCGCCAAGAGCGTCTAAACCGCGCTCAGAAGGATCTCGCCCGCCGTCAAAATCGCATGACCGCCGAACAACGAAAACGACGCCTGGAAGAACTCCGTCGCGAGCAGGAAGAATTGAGGCAAGCAGCAGAGGAATTGTCCCGCCAGATGTCGCAGCTGGCGCGTCGAGACGGGTTGCGACAATGGTCTGATCGCCAGCAACAAATTGAAGACGCTGCACGTCGGATGCAGGAAGCCGAACGCAATCTCCGCCGACAGGACGCTGGCACGGCTTTGTCCAAGGGCCAACAAGCCATTGAACGCCTCCGTGATCAGGAAAAAGAGATCCGCCTTGATCGGCAAGCGACGGTTTCCAACCTGATCGATGCGTTAAACAGAAAAGGGCGGGCATTACAGCAGCAGGAACAACAAATCTTGACAAGGCTGCGAGCGCTGAAAAATCAAACGGACAGCGAATCGTCCCAGGCCGAAACCCAAGCGCTGCAGGAAGTAAGCGATGTTCTGGCTGAAAAGGAGAAGATGCAGGCCGAGCTGTCCGACGCCGAGGCCATGCTGAAAACCGTCGTTCGAAACGGGCGGATGGATCAACCGGATATTGCCGACCGGGCCATGGGGACCCTGCGAGCCCTGAAGGGCGAAAGGATCAAGGATCGTATCGAGGAAAGCCGCAAAATGCTTGAAAAAGGGTGGTTGAGCCATTCCCTGGATATTGAGAAGAAAATCGAGAAGTCCATCAAGCGGCTGAGCAAAGGGCTGCAGAATCTTGACCGCCCGGCCGACCCCTCGCGAGAGGAACGGATCCAACAGGCGGCGGCTGACGCTGGCGGGTTGCGTCGAGAGCTGGGAAACCTCGAAAAGGAAATCGCTGCGCTGAAACAAAACGATGCCCTGAACCAACGCAGTTCGTCCGGCACTGCACCGCAGCCGGATGGGCAGGTGAAAGGGTCGCCGGCCGGCCCAAATTCACTGCAACGAATGCAGCAGGCCCTGCAACGCAGTCGTCGTCATGCCCAGGGACTGGTCCAGCCTTGGGCGCGTGGTGAAAACTGGGGGGCTAACGCCCGCTCGATTCAGCGTGAACTTACCCAGAAGGAAATCGATGACTTCCTATCTCAGCCCGATCTTTGGAAAAACCTGCTGGCGCCGGTCCGGGAACTGGAATCAACCCTGCGGGCGGAGGCAAAAAGCAGGCAGTTGCAAAAGAAAATATTTTCGACACCCGAAGAAACCGTGCCCCTCCCATACCAGGATCTGGTGGATAATTATTTTCGGGAACTGTCGCGGGTGGACAGGGCAAGCAGCCCGTATTAATTCTACTTTGTCA
>JASFFJ010000017.1:0-25136 GCA_050124355.1 Desulfobacterales bacterium
GAAGTTTCAAAACCTTGGCATACCCTTGGAACGGAATCGGTAGTGTGTTTAATGCGCACAGACCGAAAACGTGGCCTGGACAACAACACGGCCCTAAACAGGCTGAAGGAGAATGGTCCGAACAAACTTAAAGAGGCCGAGGCCCGCTCGGGCTGGCGTATATTCATCGACCAGATGAATTCATTGCCGGTATATTTATTGGGAGCGGCAGCCGGCGTTTCAGTCGCCACCGGTGGGGTGCTGGATGCTGTGGTCATCATGGGGGTGGTGGTTGCCAATGGTATCATTGGATATTTCACTGAAAATGATGCCGAGAAAACCATCGATTCGCTCAAACAACTGGTTAAACCGAACGCCGAAGTCATCCGCGATGGGCAAATACTTGAAATCCCGGCCGAAGGCGTCGTTGTTGGAGATCTGCTGATACTCAAACCCGGCAGCTATGTTGCGGCCGATTGTCGAATCATATCATCATCTCGCTTGAGCATCGATGAATCCATGCTGACCGGTGAAAGCATGCCGGTTAACAAAAAAAACATCACTTTTAAGCATGAGAACACCCCCCTGGCGGACCGCAGCAACATGGCTTACATGGGTACGTTGGTCACCGGGGGACAAGGTCTTGCTATTGTCGTGGCCACCGGACAGTCAACCGAGGTGGGACTGCTGCAGCTCATGTTGACCGATACGGCGACGCCGAAGACCCCGATTGAACGGCAGCTCCAAAAAATGGGAGACCAGCTTGTTCTCCTTTGCGGGGCGATCTGCGGTGTTGTATTCGGCATCGGATTTTTTCGCGGCTATGGTTATGTGCAGATGTTACGCATGGCGATCACCCTGGCGGCATCCGCCGTTCCCGAGGGATTGCCGGCTGCCGCCACCATCAATTTTGCCCTCGGCATCACTAACATGAAAAGGCACGGTGTCCTCGTGCGGCGGCTGCAAGCTATTGAAACACTGGGTGCGGTTCAAACCGTTTGTCTGGATAAAACCGGCACCATCACCCAGAATCGAATGTCGGTCGTGCGGATATTTGCAGGTTCCACTCGTTTTGATGTTGCGGAAGACAGGATAGTACCGTCTCTATCATCCACAGATCCTTTAAAAAAACAGGAAATCCGGCAGCTCATCATCACCTGCGCCCTTTGCAATGAAATCAAGGTCAACGGCACTGATGACAATGATGAACCTGAAATTCTTGGTTCGCCCACCGAAAAGGCACTGGCGCAGTTGGCGATTCACTCTGGATTGAATCTTCAGGAGTTGCGGAAGCAATTTCGATTTTTAAGCATGCGACATCGTGCCGAAAACCGTCTCTTTATGAGCACCCTGCATGCGTTTCGTACCGACGATCGCAAACTGTTTTCCATTAAAGGAAGCCCACCGGAGGTCCTGTCAATGTGTAACCGGCAGATAGTGGCGGGCGAAATTATACCATTGACGGAAGCGGACCGGCAAGAAATTGAGATTCAAAATGAAAAAATGGCGGGTGATGCGCTGCGGGTTTTGGGATTTGCCTTTTACAACCTGAAAAAGGGCGAAAAACTCGATGATGAAACCCAACTTATCTGGCTGGGTCTAATCGGAATGACCGACCCCATTCGGGCGGGAGTTGTCGACTTGATCGACGTTTTTCATAAGGCCGGTGTCAGCACGGTGATGATCACCGGTGATCAAAGCACCACCGCCTATGCCGTCGCCAGCCAATTAAACCTTTCCGAAAGCAATCAACTTCGTATTTTGGATTCTGCTGAATTGACCTCATTGGACCCAAATGCCCTTCAGGCCCTGGCTAAAAAAGTCCATGTTTATTCGCGTGTCAGTCCTGCTCACAAACTCAAGCTGGTTCAAGCCCTTCAATCCGCCGGCCGCACCGTAGCAATGACCGGTGACGGTATCAACGACGGACCGGCCTTGAAAGCAGCAAATCTGGGCATCGCCCTCGGTCAATCCGGTACGGATGTAGCGCGCGAGGTGGCCGATATTATTATCGAAGAAGATAATTTGGAGATCCTGGTTAAAGCCCTGGAGGAGGGCCGGACGACCTATGGGAATATCAAAAAATCGGTTCACTTTTTCCTATCCACCAACCTGACCGAAATTCAGGTCATGTTTGTCGCCATGGCGTTGGGAATCGGATTCCCCCTGAATGTGATGCAACTATTGTGGATCAACATTATATCCGATATTTTTCCAGGTCTGGCACTCTCACGGGAAAAGCCATCCTTGGATTTAATGGAAATGCCGCCACGGGAAAGCGACGCTGCACTCTTTTCATCCGATGACTTCAAGCAGATGTTAATTGAGTCCTCGATGATCACCTCCGGTTCACTGGCTGCTTATGGCTATGGTATTTTTCGCTATGGCGCCGGTGCCCAGGCCGGCTCAATGGCATTTCAAAGCCTGACCATCGGTCAGCTGCTGCATGCTTTCAGCTGCCGATCCAAACATAAGAGCATATTTGACCGACAGCACCTACCGGCCAATCCGTCACTCAATTGGGCGGTGGGAAGCTCGCTGGTACTGCAAGTCCTCACCATGGTTGTGCCCGGGTTGCGAAACTTCCTCGGCGTCACACCCTTGAGCCTGGTTGATGCTGCTGTGATTGGTGCCAGCGCCGTATTGCCTTTTATTGGTAATGAAGCCCGTAAGCTTGCCAAACCGACAAAAGATAAGGTAAAAGCGTAGAACATGTTTACATCCGAATCCGTTACCGAAGGACATCCCGACAAGCTCTGTGACCAGATTAGCGACGCCGTTGTCGATCATTTTTTAAAGCAGGATCCCTATGCAAGGGTTCGGGCGGAATGTGCGGTGTCGAGTGCCATCATCTTTATTGCAGCACGCTTTGCCTCGAGCGCCAAGGTCGATTTAGCCCATCTGGCCCGCAAAGTGATCCGGAAAATCGGTTATGACCAGCCGGATTTTAACGATAAGATTTGCAGTATTTTATCGGCACCTCAGGAGCTTCAAGTAGATAAAACCAGCCGCTTTGATGAAGATGAGCTCACCGAAAAAAAAATCGATAAAATCGCTGCAAAAAATCAGGTCACACTTTTCGGCTTTGCCTGCGACCATACCCCCATGCTGATGCCGCTTCCCATCTGGCTCTCCAACAAGCTCGCCAGGCAACTTACCCGGGTCCGTCGCAAGAAAATCCTGCCCTATATTCAACCGGACGGCAAAGTTCAGGTGGGGGTGGCCTTCAAGGATCGAAAACCCAAACGGATTCATAGCATAACAATTTCCACCAGCCAAAAGGAATCTTCCAAGGTCGGTCCGAAAAAAATTAATCGGGAAATTGTAGAAAACGTTATCGAGCCTGTATTCAAAGATGAACCGATACGGCCTGACAAACGCACGCGTATATTTGTCAATCCGGATGGGCCCTATCTGGGCGGACCGATTCATCATTCAGGGCTTACCGGAAGAAAGACTGCCGTCGACACATATGGCGAATACGCTCGTCACAGCGGTGATGCACTCAGCGGAAAAGATCCGCTGCGGATCGATCGGGTGGGTGCCTACGCGGCACGCTATGCGGCCAAAAATGTTGTCGCAGCCGGTCTATCCTCGGAATGCGAGGTCATGCTCAGCTATTCCATCGGTCTGACCCGGCCCGTTAGCCTGCAGGTTCAAACCTTCGGCACCGGAAGGATTCCTGATTCAAAAATTGTGGACCTATTGGTCCAAAATTTCGATTTCAGGCTGGCCGGCATACTCAGGCAATTCAGGCTGCGACAGCTACCGATAAAATACACCGGCGGTTTCTTTCAAAAACTGGCCGCTTATGGACATTTCGGCCGAACCGATATGGACCTTCCCTGGGAAGCGACAGATAAAGCGCAGGATTTAGCTGCCGGATGATCTGATCCGAAGATTTTTTTAAGGAAATTGAAAACAGGGGGAAGAACCCCATCGAAGAAAGCAGCATCCAGGTGGTGTTGACGGTATTTGTCTTTCACACCATGATTCGTTAAATAATCGCTGCCAGCATCGAGAAACCATTGGCCTCTAGCGTTTTGCTGACGGCCCAGCCAAAAATCACTTTACCGACTTTGAGTCCTGCTTTTGCAGCGGCGTTCTGAACGAGTTCATCATGGGTGATGGCATTTGATTCGTCAAAATATTGATGGTCTATGAGCAATCGGAGAATTTGTTTTGAATCTAGCAGGTCCGGGTCATAATTGATTACGACACTGCAGGTAAGCGGGTTGGTCTTAATCCATTCAATGCCGTCGAGGTTTAACAGGAGATTTTCAACCGCACGTATCCTGGAAGGCCTGCCATTTAATATTGGGATTTTGACACGCAGCCTTCCTGGTACATCGTGAAAATAATAGCTCATCGTTTACACATCCTCCATTGGAATCTTTTGAAATGTCTTACAAGTCGGATAGTTGGAACATCGAAAACGGATGAATTGATCACCTCGCATATAGACATGCATTTTTCTGCCACAGGACGGGCAAAGCGGCCGTCCTTTTATTTCTCTTCGGTATGAATCTCGGGTAAATTGTCGATTGCAAACTAGGCAAAGAAATCGTTTGCTTCCCGCCAGTGTTTTTCCATATTTGTAAATTGCAGAGGAATGGCATTTTGGACATCTGATATCGGCAGCTGACGTTTCGGCAGTGCGCTCTGTCATTTGATTTAATATTGTCACTGGAATATGACTTGTCTGAATATCCAAATTTAGCCGGATTCATATTTACTAACTGCCTTTCCCCCCAAGGATTACAGTTTAGCGTTCTAATGTTAAAAGAATATTAGGATTTCATTAATAATTTATTTGAGGGAAATTGACCGGATCTCGGAGGGACAAGGTAGGAGGAAGGAAAAATGAAATGAGTTAAAATGCAGCAATAGGGTGGCGTGGCACTCCTTGGAAAACACAAATGAGGCTGGGATTATAAAATTCGAACTCCTGGGATGGCATTTAATGTGAGATATATGCTAACATTCTGCAGGAATTACAAGGATCAGCTTCATGAAACCCGCAGTGATCATTTCAAAATCAACTTTTAAATTAAACGCTCGCTTCACGCTTATGAGGGCGTCTGTTTTTCTTCACCGTAAAGAACAGCGTCCAAAAAACCTTTCGTAATTGTTGCAACCGCCATAAAACCAGCCAGACCGATCAGACCGCCAACGCCCAGCGTTGCCATGGTGGCGGCAGCAGTTGCTGTTGAAATACCCGTTCCAACAGTTTCTTTCGTGACATTCGCAACTGCGTCGGCACTCTTCTGCTCCCCTTTGGCGACCTTGTAAGTATTTGCAATTGCCGAGAGCGTGCCTCCCACGACCGCCCCCATGGCCCCCATTCTGGCCGCCGATTGCGATACTGATCCTACTTTTCCGGCATTAACTAACTTTGGGTAATTCATGACGAACACCATTCCTTTCGGCTTAGGCGGCAGCTTTCTTTTGGATTGCAGGTGTGCTTTTTTTGGATATTTCCGATCTGGCTTCAGATAGCAAATCCTGAAATGAATCCTTGGTTCCGGTAACGAGCGCTTGGCTCATATCTAATGCGATCATACCGCTTTTCATACCGGTTTTTGTCACGGCTCTGAGCAAGTCGCCCGTCACCGGGATTATTTTAGGCACGACCATTGCCCCAATAGCTCCAAGTGCAAACGGCCCCATACTCAAATTTGCGCCTATCAATGGAACTTTCATGCTAGACCTCCTTTGTGGCTTGTTTGGTGGGTTGATTCAATGAAGCGCGGGCTTAATGTTAGGATCATGTTAGCCTTATGAAAGCAAAATATTAATGATTGACTTAAATGTCAATCAAAACCTCTAATCATAGGGCACTCAATTTTTATTATAATTAAAATCAAATGGTTATGATGAAAAATAATTCATTATATACCTACTCGTCGGGGGGCTTGATAAGGTAATAGCAGCAGTGAACTCTCAATGGGATGGGAAATCAAAGATAAGAGCTATATTACTCGTCTTTAGACAACGCGCTATATTTTGGCGAGCTTAAGATATGAT
This sequence comes from Desulfobacterales bacterium, assembly GCA_050124355.1. Classification (GTDB taxonomy): domain Bacteria; phylum Desulfobacterota; class Desulfobacteria; order Desulfobacterales; family JAFDCJ01; genus JAFDCJ01. Next base: position 6,007 of record JASFFJ010000017.1, read on the forward strand.
GCCAAATTGAGAAACCTAAGAGTGCCCAACCAGCCCAGGTATGTAACCCTCTGGCACCCTTGAATCTAACAAAGCCTGTTAAAAATAAAGTACCTAAAGATGAAACCATGCCCGCCTTGGCAATTTCCCGCTGGTCTGCAACGGCTTTTTTTTTGCCGGGCTCAACTTCTATCTCGGTTTTTTCTGTGACTTTTTTTTGCCTGCGTTTTTTCTGTGTCATTTTCAAAGTTTTATAAACCGCCCTGTTAACAATCCACCTGCAAATCCCAACAGCAGTGAAAAAAACATTTTAAAGCCAATATTTTGATTCTGGTGCTTTTGATTCTCGCGGCGCCTTACGGCGGTGTCTTTTTTGACCATAGGGTCCTTGACGGTGTCTTTTAGCGCTCTCCGTTGAGCCATAACAGTTACTCCTTCAATTGAAAGTCTGAAACTCAAACGATTTCATCACAAAGGCTTCGTATTTCATCGGCTGCGATGCTATTCGGGGCAAATTTCAGTACCGAAAGACCGGCGATCATTGCCTCTACGAATACGATGCGCTGGGAAATTTCGGTGGTAAATATGTCAAGGTCATACGATCTCATGGCTTCTCGTGCTTCCTTGCCAAGTCGGGTGCCGGGAATCTTGCGATAGATGAGAATTTTTGCAATCAGCTTGCGGTATCTTTTGCCCAGTGTCTTAACATGAGCAATCGTTTCCTTGCTCGACCAAATGTCTAGCGGACTCGGCGCAATGGGTATAATGGCCAGGTTGGATACCTCAATGACCGCACGTGTGATTGCTTCGATCGCAGGGGGAGAATCAACAACGATGTGGTCGTAGCGGCGGCGTAGGGTATTGAGTTCTTTTTTTATTTCAGGACTGGGCAAATGAAGCACTTCCAACTCGCCATCGTCCGCAATGCTTTGCCACTGAATGACGCTTCCCTGGGGATCTGTATCGACCACCAATATTCGATGGCCGTTTTCGGCAAGACCGCTCGCAAGATTAACAGCTGCGGTGGTTTTACCTACCCCGCCTTTTTGATTTATAAGGCTGATTATCATGCGTGATCAATAAATTGAAGACTGACAAGGTTATCGATGGGTCGATCGGATGATGATTTAAATATTTGTAGAATTTATATTAGAAGAATTGAAAAGTCAAGATCATCCGAAAAAAATAAAAGAAATCCAAAATTCAAAGAATTCTTGACAGAACAAAGGAATTGTCAAAGCATAAGGTGATGAATACTCACAACTTCAACAAACTCCTAATCACGCCCGAAAAGGAGGGCCGTCCGGGAAAACATGAAATTCGAATCATCACTTACAACATTCACAGCTGTGTCGATAAAAGCCGGAATGTCAATCCAGAAATAATTGCTGAAATTATTGAAACGTCAAGGGCAGACATTGTTTGTTTGCAGGAAGTCGATGAACATCGATTTTTAAGTGAAAACACCAATCAAGCGAAAATACTTGCGGATCATTTAAAGATGGATTATGTCTTTTTCCCAGTTGAAAAAACCGGTCTGCATACCTTTGGGTTAGCGATTCTGAGCCATTTTTCGCTTAATGAATCTTACTATAACGTGTTACCCAATTTGTTTCCGCGATTAAAACCGAGAAGAAGAGGAGCGATCCGGGCAACTATTCAAACACCGGCCGGCCCGATCCATATGATCAATGCTCACCTTAGCCTATTTAAGCTGGAACGTCGGCGTCAGTTAAAAACCCTTTTGGGTAAGGATTGGCTATTGGCGGTACCGCCGGATGAACCGATTATTTTCTGTGGCGATCTCAATGCCGGCCCTTTATCCAGGACATACCGCACCCTAACCCGGCTTTTAACCGACGTTCAAAAAGACAGAAAAAACCCGAGTCCCTCCAGCTCTCAGCCGACCTTTCATTCAAGGAGCCCTCTGTTTCGTATCGATCATATATTTGTCTCCCACCATTTCCAGACCATCAACGTCGAGGTCAAGAATACGCCGGAGACCCGAACGGCTTCAGATCATTTACCGCTGATTGCAGATTTGGAGCTTTAAGGGGTTGGAAGTAGATATTGAATAATACGCTGAGCGATCAAACTTTGAATTTGGATGTGTCGGGATTGGTGCAAAATCCAGTGTTCAATTATTTTGCAAATACATAATATATTAATAATTGCAATAAATTAACTAATCAACCAATTAACGATATCTGTATAATCAATGTGTATTGACTTGAATTATATAAACAACAAGTGCTAAAACAATTCCTGTTGTGCAAATGAGATAAATTTGTGTCAGGCGATCATGCAATACGGTTTCAAGTACCACACCTTTATCTAAACAGGAGTTATATCTCCACCTTGCAAAGGTATATAGGGAATATATCCACAATGCGAATACTGTTATCAGAAGAATGTACATATCCTTACCTTTCAATGACAAAAAAATATTTTCTAACATGCTTTTAATATTTGTGTATTAGGAAACTGTGAGAAATTTGTTAGAATTGCGTTAAGACATATGGGGAGGTAATACACTTATTTAGAAAATCTCTCGCTTTTCTCATGAAGATCGACTTCTTTTTTAATGGAAATTTTCGACTTCTTAAGATAAGGGATCCACTCATTTATTAATTAACGTTTTATGAAAATCCTAACAAAATCCTAACAATTCTTCTGTATCTGATCGCAGGTCTATGCATCCGGCTGCGAGGTGCCTAAATTTATCAGCCATACCCATCGGAAAACGAGACATAGCTGGAGGGAAAACTAAATTTATGAAGCGGATCAGATATTAAAAAGGAGGGCGATGATGATTTCAGCCAATTGCGATATCCGGGAACTCATTTCTAAGCTGGAAAACAAAGATTTCTTTGAAATGATCTATCTGCTCGACAAGGAGGCGACCGAGGCCGAAAGACAACTATACAATCCCAAATCCCCGATGTCTGAAAGGCAAATCTGTGGACCCGAATACGTCAGCGATCTAAAAAACCTTATATTCTATTTGAGATACGGTGCCAAGCCCAGGGGGCTCCGGGAGGAGGATATCTGTTTGCTTGACTCGGTTTGCCAAGATAATAATATCTGGGATCTGCATTAATTTCAGAACTACTGATGTGTCGTAAATTCTGATGGATCACCAATGTCTGTGGTCGCGTCAACAAGGCTGGATTTCGAGCGAATGGTTCTGAAATTATATTTCTTATTTTTTTGGTTCTATAACCAAAACCAAGGTTTTCGCTACAAGCCGGTGGATGTTTCGTTGCAAATCGTGAAACCGTCTGAGGGGCTTAGTGAGCGTTAAGCCGTACAGCGACCTTTTCGGATAGTTTGCAACAAAAGGCAATTTTTTTTGACACAAGGATCTTACCCGAAGTGAAACAAGATTCTCGATACTGGATCCTGGATAGCAGCTGTATTCAATCTGTTTTTTATTCAGTTAAAGTGTTTCGAAAATAATTCCCGGACTATCTTTCAGGCACTGATTTTTCGTGTGAGATCTGTTCCGAGGGGATATCTGCTGTGTAATAAAAACGGCCCTTTTGCCTGTTCCTGAATAAAAAGACAAAGGGATTCTACTTTGACTGAAATCAATTCCCTTTCCGTCACAAGACCGGCCAGCGTCTTTTTGATACGTGCTACCAGGGCTGGATCGGATATTGGACCGGTCAGCGTGAGATGGAATCTGAATTCCTTCATCACGTAAGGATATCCCCATCTGCGGAGATAATGCTCTTGACTGGCGGTGAGGCCAACGGCACGACGACGCTTGATTTCGGCAATTGAAGGGGATCGACGGTACCAATCGAAATGATAGACACACCGCTCGGCTATTTGATTGATTTGAGGGCAGCGAGTCTCGGGGGCTAGTGCCAGGAAGCGGCCCATTTCTGTGATACAAAGCCTGGGCAGATAAATCGATTTTTCAGTCGCCGCAAAGCGTTCAATATCCTTAAAAAGATGCTCTTCAAGATCGGGTGTTCTGAGGAAAAAAGGCGGTTTTAAGGTACCGTGAAAACCGTAGCGCGCCGCGACCGAAACGATGTCCGACAGCATTTGCGGTGAAATTCCTTCGATACTTGGTTGAGCAACGGTATTGCCGCTGTAAGCATCGCGTCCTAGCCAGGATCTCCCGAATTCTTCCAGAGAAGAGCCTTCCTCAGGAGCATAATAGATAGCATATCGTTTTTCCACACTGGCCTTAGGCCTAAACCTAACCCGTTTTCCCATAATTGATGATGCGGATCCGAATTTCTTTTGAAATTGTATCGATCACGGAAACCGTGACCAGAATCAATAAAATAATGAAGGCCGCCTCATCCCAGTTATTCACGCGAATCCGGTCTGAGAGTTGAAGCCCGATACCCCCGGCTCCGACGACCCCCAATATGGTGGCGGATCGAATATTGGACTCGAAAAAGTATAAGGCGTTGCTCAAAATTACCGGAAATATCTGGGGAAAAACGCCATACCGCAGGGTTTGAACCCGGCTCGCCCCGGAAGAGTAAACACCTTCAACCTGTTTTTTATCTATATTTTCAACCGCCTCAGCGAACAGCTTGGACAAGGTACCGATATCGGAAACCGCAATGGCCATGATGCCGGCAAATGGACCCAAACCGACCACATTGACAAAGATGAGCGCCCATATCAACGCATCAATGCCGCGAATCCCATCAAATACCCGTCTGAAGGAAAAGTGAAAAAAACGGTTGGGTATAATATTTTTGGCTCCCAGGAATCCCAGTGGAATCGATATGAGCGTGGCGATGAGGGTTCCGAGGAACGCCATGGACATGGTTTCAAGGATGGCATATAAAAATTCATACAACCAGCCATGATGGGCCGGCGGCAACATGAGCTTGATGACAAAGCCGATTTTTCCCAGGCCCTGATAGATCGATTGCCAATTGAAAAACCCAGTTCGCCAGGCGGCAAAGAGAATAAAGACCAGCACCAGAAACCAGATACCTGCATACCTGATTCGCTCCGTCAGCGTTGCGGAAAACAATTGCGGGTATTTTGCCCTGATGGTGGCAACACCTGTCGCAGCCGCACTAAACAGGCTTTCACTCACAATAGTGCCTCTTTTCCGATAATGGCATGTCTGATTTTTTCACAGCTGATATCGATGATTGAAACCGTAGCGATGATCATCAGTACAATCGCACTGATATCGGTATAAACAAACTGCCGGATAACGAACATCAACTCCTGGCCGATGCCGCCGGCTCCGACAAAACCAATAATGGAAGCCGCCCGTACGTTAATTTCAAACCGCAATAAAATATAGCTAAAAAAATTGGGCAGAACCTGGGGCACGACAGCATACCGCATTGTCTGGAACCAATTGGCACCTGAGGCACGCAGCCCATCGATCAAATTCATATCGATGTTTTCATTAACCTCCGAAAAAAGCTTTCCCAGGGCACCTGCAGTATGGATAGCAATCGCCAGTACACCCGGCAATGGTCCCAAGCCAAAGGAGAAGACAAATATCATCGCATACACGAGCTCCGGTACGGCCCTGGCAACCTCCATGGTTCGACGGCATATGAAGTAAATACTATAGGATTTGACCAAATTTCGGGAACCTGAAAAGCACAAGGCAAAAGCGGCGATGGTGCCGATCAGAGTCCCCATAAATGCTAAAAGAATGGTGTCAATGAGCAACTGAATCCACTTGCCGAATGCCCAGTACCAATTTTTAACATCGGATCCAATGGATTGCATGCGTATTTCCGGAGCCGTGTCATTGACATAGTTCAGCAGTCCCGGCAATCCTTCGACCAGGTTGGCGAGGCTGAATTCCCCCACACGGATTGAAATTACGAGGGCGATAATAAACAAGACCAAAAAAACAATGGATTGTTTTTGCCTTTTTTTTCTCAGGGTCAGGCAAGCAGACTCAAATTTCTCTACCGATGTGCTTTCCAACGTGTTTTTTTAACTTTCATCCCAAATTTATTCCGTTTAATCATCTTTTTAGACAATTTTAGATTTATGAGGAATAAAAGTGGGATCAATTTTTAAAAGTAACAATGCCACAGAAAGCATGATTTTTAACAGCTCAGGCGTGGCCGGGTGCGCTGAGGTTCTAGCTGCTTTTTCTGGCTTTGAGATTGGCTTCAATCATCCTAACGATCGGTTCATAATCGGCATGGGTAACTTTTCGAAAACCGCTGGCTTTACCCATGGTCAAACCTTCCCATGCCGTCGGATCTTTGTCTTTCATGTTCACAAGGGCGTTCTGCAAATCGATACGCATTTGTTCGGGCAGGTCGGCGGGAACCGCCCAGGGACTGGCCGGAAGTTTGGGTGATTTCCAAACAATTCGCCACTGTCCTTCCGGTATCATTTTTTTCATTTCCATCCGTTTGGGGTTAGAGTAGTCTTCGGATCGCCACCAGGTGGCCGCGGCATCATAGGTACCATTTAACAGTGCCATCACACTATTCTCATGGCTGCCGGAAAAGCCGGTGCTTCCAAAAAAGCCATCCGGGTTGTATCCGGCCTCGGTCAGAAAATAACGGGGCGCTTGATGGCCGGAAGTGGAATTCGGATCCGCAAAGGCCAATTTTTTCTCCTTCAGGTCACCGATAGTTTTGTATGGGCTGTCGGTCTTGACGATCACCACGGAATGGTACCCAAAATCACCGCGGGAATCGAGTTCTCCGACCAATGGAATTACATTTCCCTTGGTGACGATCCAGCATTTGGAATAGGATGCCGGACCGAAATAGGCCAACTGGACCTTTTTGGCCTTGACGCCTTCAATGATGCCGGCATAGTCCGTCGCGGTACGCCAGTTGATCTTTACGCCCAATTCTTTTTCAAGGTAGGCGCGGACCGGCTTATAGCGTTGAATTCGATCCGCCTCATTTTCGCTGGTGATGACGCCCAGTGTGATTTCCGGGTATTGCTCCTGCCATTTTTCAGCCCATGCAACCGGAACACAAAGTGAGCATAGAACGAAAGTGACGAGTAAAAAATTTGTAAACTTAGCGAGTGCTGTCATGATTCTCTCCTTGTAATTTTGCTGATTAGTTGGAAATGGTTAACTAGGATTTAAATATTGTATTCACCGCAGAGTCTCAGAGAACGCTGAGAAGTTATTTTTTTCACTTTCTGCCCTCGCTCACATCCCTCTGCTTTCTAGCGGGGCCCAGAAGAAAGTGAGAAGTCAAATTAACTTTGCGTCCTCTGCGTCTCAAGCACAGCGGGCGGTGAAAAAACTATGCCGCTATCGATTCAATCTGATCTTTATTGGTGAAGTTGGCCTCCCGCAGTTCTTCCAAGCCTTCATTGCCATAGACCTGATTGGCTTTTTCCGGGGTCAGTTCTTCGGGAGAGCCGTCAAACACCACCTGTCCGTTCTGCATGCCGACAATCCGATGACAATATTGCCGCGCCGTATCCAAATGGTGGAGGTTGCAAATCACCGTGATGCCATAGTCCTCGTTAATTGATTTTAAGGCGGTCATGACGATGGTCGCATTTCCGGGATCGAGTGAAGCAATCGGTTCATCGGCAAGTAATACATTGGGTGCCTGCACCAAGGCTTTGGTGATGGCAACCCGTTGCTGTTGTCCGCCGGAAAGGGTATCCACCCGTTTTAAAGCAAAATCAGCCATACCCAGACGGTCGAGGGCCTCAATCGCCATAATTTTGTCTTTTCGCGGAAACAGCTTAAGCAAGGTGGGAATGGTGTGGTGATACCTCAATCGGCCGATCAGCACGTTGCTGATCACATCCATGCGGTCGACAAGATTGAACTGCTGAAAGATCATGCCACACTTAGCGCGCCAATCCCTGAGTGCTTTTCCTGTCAACGTACAAATATTCTTACTACCAAACCATATTTCTCCACTGGTCGGATCGATAAGCCGATTGATTAACCGAAGAAGGGTTGATTTACCCGCACCGGACCGGCCAATGATACCTACCATTTCTCCCGGCGAAAAGGTCAGTGATACCCGGTCGACTGCAGTGACGTCGCCAAATTTTTTTTCCAGCTCAGTGGTCACAAGTCCAATTTTTTCCATCTTGGCCTCCTGAGATCTCCCACGTTCAATTTTTAGATCATCCGCAGCTTAGATAATGTTTATTTGGGAATTAATAGGAGATCATTAAAAAAAAAAATTAGCTGTTTAAAATTAGCCGACCGTTTTTCCATATGGCTCTGACCATGGGAAACTCGTCCACCAGTTGTACCCGGACGATATCGGCGTTTTTACCTTCTTGTAAAACGCCGCGATCAAACAGATTGACCATTTTGGCGTTATTGGCCGTTACCATGGCCAGGGATGAAAAGAGTGGTAAACCGATATTGCGATGCAATTCAAAAGCCGAATGTAGCAAACTGACGGGCATGTAGTCAGACGAAAAACCATCCAGCAGTCCGTTTTCTGCCAGTACTTGGGCAGAAATGTTCCCGGAGTGTGATTCGCCTCTCACCATATTGGGAGCGCCCATAATGGTTGACATTCCCAATGATTTCGCTGTTTGTGCGGCTTCCAGGGTTGTGGGGAATTCAGCAATGGTAATGCCGATATTCCAAGCATTCTGGCAGTGCTCAATCAATGTGTCGTCGTGGCTGGCAACCGGTATGTTTTTTTCCCGGCAGACTCCCACAATTTTTGTTAAATTATCACGACCATGCGTCTGCTGAAGTGCTCTTTTTTGGTCAATCACCGCCTGGGCATCTTCATCAGTCCACTTTTTGTCACGATGATATAAGCGCCATTTGGGCAGATCCCGCCATTGTCTCTGGCCGGGCGTATGATCCATGACCGAAACGAGTTTTAGCAACGACACATCTTTATAAACCCTGAAAGTCTCCCACACGGATGCGCTGGGCAACTCGCAACGTAAATGTAAAAAATGGTCCGCTCGCACCAGTCTTTGCCCTTGGGCGTAACGGACGGCGACGATCGAGCGGTCCATGATTTTGCTTCGGGCTTCATTGGAGTCGTTGAAGCCAAGGGCGATGGCATCCAGAACCGTCGTGATGCCTGAACCGAACACCTGATTGTCATGCGCGATCATAGATGCGGCTATGGACGGCCAGTAAATACCCGGACGCGGGACAATATGTTTTTCGAGATTGTCCGTATGAAGTTCGACCAAACCGGGGATGAGATAATCACCCTTGCAATCGATACCATTTCTCCCCTTATATGGACCTTCGTCAATTTTGCCAATGGTCGTGCCGGTGACAACCAGTGATCCTGATACAACTCGATCCGGAAGCACAATTCGGGCGTTATGCAATATCTGCTCTGAGTCCATTTCACACCTGAAAGGCAAAGCTGCGGTTTTCCATTAAATGCTCATAAGGATTGATTTGTTGATATAATGCGGGGCGATCCAATGGAAAAATTTCATCCGCCAGCATATCCAGCTCAGCCGGATCGTGAAAAATGCCGATCATGGTAATATTTTGTTTTTTCAGTTCCTGAATGATATTTAAGATGATTTGCCGGTTATTGCGATCCAGGCTGGCTGTGGGTTCATCCAAAAGCAAAATTTCCGGACAATCGATCAAGGTTCGCATTAAGTTGATGCGTTGCTTTTCGCCGCCGCTGAAAGTGGATGGAAATGCATCCCATAGATTTTTGGGGATATCGAAAAGCTGAAAAAGCGCTTGGGCTCTTTCCATCGCCGCTTCTTTGTGCCATCCACGATCGATGAGGGGCTCGATGACAATATTCATGGTGGTGACCCGGGGAATGGCTTGAAAAAACTGGCTGACATAGCCCAGCCGTCGGGCCCGGATGTCCAGCATTTCAATATCACTGATTTGGGTGAGATTGATTTTTAGACCGGTTTGGTCATACAGGAATATATCTCCTGACGTGACGTCGTAGTTACGATAAATACATTTAATCAGCGAGGATTTGCCGTAACCGCTTTTTCCTGAAATACCAAGAAATCTTCCCCGATCGATTTTAAAATTGATATCCTGGAAGGCGATAATCTCTTTGTCCTCAAGAATATGCATGGTAAAGCGCTTGCTTAAATTGATGACTTCCAGATGTTTTGACATAGCTGATGCTCCTACTGCACGTTGTGGGCAATATTGACATCCTGGCCCCCCATAACTTCAAAGTTCACCCGGGTGGAATTGACGATCTCTCTTTCCTCCCGCAGTTGCTGGGTCATTTTTTCGTGCAATATCTCAGCCAGCTTCTCGATTTCCTTCATCTGCGGCAGCCCGGCTTCATAAATGCCCATCAGCAAGGCGCAGTCCAGTGCCTTTTGCTTGTCGGTATCCATGATCATGCTGTATCCAATTGCATCCTCAACCCGGACCTCGGCACTGGTAACCAGCACTTCCCCCACGTTAAAGTCAATTTTTTCGACACTTTCCTCGGCTTGAAACATGACCAGTTCCATTTGCGGGGGTTTAATGACGCAGTGGTCGATTACCTGCCGCATCTCTTCTGCCAGGGGAGCAATGTCAGCGGTTTGCCCCTGCATGATGATTTCAAAAATTTTTTCTTTTAACATGGATTTACTCCTAATTCGGATAATACGGAAAGATCGCCACCAAGGTGCAAATCAGAATGCATGTAGCGTGGAGTGCACAAGGGTCTGGGTGTAAGGGTTTATGGGATCATCGATGACACGATCGGTCAATCCCGATTCGATGATACGTCCGTGCTTCATGACGATGATTCGTTTGCAGAGCAGTCGTATCACCTGCATATCATGAGACACCATGACCATGGCCACCTTCAGTTCTCTGCTGATGAATCGAATCAGATCCAGAATACGGGCCTGGACGGATACATCCAGACCGCCGGTGGGTTCATCCAGCAAGATCAGCGATGGCTGGTTGATCAGGGCTTTTGCAATCTGAACCCGCTGCTGCATTCCGCCACTGTACGAACCGGGAAAATCTTTGAATCTGGATCGCGGCAGTTCGACCCTGGCAAACAGATCATGGACCTTTTGCTGAATCGAAGCGAAATGCCGGTGGTCGGCGACCAGCATCCGCTCGGCCACATTGCCCTCGCTGCTGATCTGAAAATTGAGACCCAAATGCGGATTCTGATATACAATGCCGAAGTGGTTATTCTGAAGCTGTCTGCGGGTCTGGGCATCCACGGCCAAAATATTTTGCCGTCCGTTTTCCAAATCCTTAAGATAAATCTCCCCGCTGGTAGCCGGCAGCGTGAGATTGATGCAGCTGAGTATTGTGCTTTTCCCCGACCCGCTCTCACCGACGATTCCAAGGACCTCCCCGGCAAAAACCTCGAAATGAATATCCGTACAGGCGATGATGGAACTACAGGTTGAACACCGGTTGTCTGTACTCAAAGTCGGCTGATCCCCCAGACACTCATCACACCCCTTGCCATATATTTTTTTTAGATTTTTAACGGTCAATAATGTTTCCATGGCTCAACCGCCTAATTTTTTCGATTTGAATGGCAAAAATGCGTATCACTGCAGGCATGGACCCGCTCCTGCCCACCGGGCGATGGAATTTCATTTAAGTAGGAATCGGTGCTTCCGCAAAACAGGCAGGCCTTGCCCGAAAAGTCCTCGACCCGAAAGGCATAGTCATCCAGAGACAATGGCTCTACCTGGGTATAGGGCGGTATGGCATAAATCTTTTTTTCCCGACCGGCACCGAACAAATTCAAATTGTCGGACCGGTTCAATTTGGGAACATCCCATCGCGGAATCGGGGTCGTGGCCATCAAATGACGGTTGAATACCAGAACCGGATAATCGGATGCGAGGGTGATTTCTCCATGATGGAGCACATCTTCATATAGTTTCACAAACATTTTTCCATAGTCTTTTTCCGCGTGCATGCGAACGGTTTCGGTTTCACGGGATTCGACCTTCCGCAAGGGTTCCGGCATGGGAACCTGCAACACCAGAACTTGATCGGATCGCAGGGGGTGCTCGGGAATGCGATGGCGGGTCTGCAGCAGGGTGGCTGAAGAAGTTTCGTTGGTTACCATGACACCGGTGGTGAGCTGGATCAATCTCTTTAAATTGACGGCATTGACGCTGTCGTCATCGCCCTGGTCAAAGACTTTGAGAATTTCTTTTCTTCCGATGACGGACAGCGTTATTTGCAACCCGCCGGTGCCCCAGCCGAAAAAGATGGGCAGTTCCCGTGAGGCAAAAGGGACTTGAAATCCTGGGATGGCGATGGCCTTGAGCAGTGCCCGACGAACTTCCCGTTTTGAGTTTTCATCGAGTAGCGCAAAATTATACATGAACGGTTTCCTTCGGGTTCTGCACGGTCTGTTCCCGCATTTTTTGCTGGATGTTTCGGATCCTGTCCAGGGCGGATTGGAATGACACATAGTGGGGAAGTTTCAGATGCGAGATGAACCCCTGCGATTCCATACTGTCAATATGGTAAAGAACGAACTCCTGATCTTCCACCGGTGATTTGGGATCTTCGGTACAAAGGGCGCGATCTAAAATCGACATGGCAATTGCCTTGCGTTCATTGTGCCCCCATACCAAGCCGTATCCCAGGGTGAATTCATACGTCGGCTCGCCGCTGTTGGGATCGCTTGTTTTTGTAAAACTGCAAATTGAATCCACCTCGGTGACCATGAGGTTTCCGATCACGACCTCTGTTCCCCAGTAGGGATGCTTGATCTTTACCGGCAGGTATCCGACCCGGACTTCTGCCAGGGTGGGGTGTACCGAGCCCCAGCCCCTCAAACTGGCATAACCAAGAGCCAGAACCGCACCGTCTTCGCCACGGGTCAATCGCTGCAGCCGGGCGGAACGTTCGAGCGGAAAAACCATCGGCTGTCGGGTGATGTCATAGGGAACCTGGTCCGGATTTTTACTAGCGGCCGCCATCAGACCCTGCTTTCTCAGATAGTCGATAACTTTTTCAACCGGCTTATTCAGCGGGAAACTATCTCTTTTCTTCGGTGGATCGATAGAAAACGACTTCTCATTTTTTAATTCGAATCGAATGAGCCGCTGGGCATAATCCCTCGAAGGCCCGAGAACCTGACCCCAGGGGATATCCTGAAAGGACGAGGAAATTCTTCGGATGCAAAACATCTCTTCGCTTTTGGCCGGTATTGAAAAACAAACTCTGGGCACGGTGGAACGAAATGCCCGCACCAGATACGCAGCCTCCATGGGATCGCCTTCGGTTTGCTTGAGCGCGATGGCAGCAATCTCCCCCGAATAAAGCGAGCCCTCACTGATGACCTTGTCCACCAGCAAACGCATTTGATTCTCTATCTGCTCGACATCAATCGGTGTTCCATTCGAACGACAGCGGTAATATTCGACCAGCGTGTCTGCGTTGACAATGGCATCCTTACCGCCCTTGACCCCCACATAACCCATTTACAGGCCTCCTGTTATTTCCATGCTCACCGAACGCGGAACACCCACCACGTCGCCCCATTGGCTTACTAAAAAAATATCAACACCCATTGGATAATCGCTTTTAAAATGATCCCATTGCTCGAGCTCACCCGGATCAATGCCGGAAACATAGATGGTTTGAATATCCTCAATTCCAGGTCCGCTAAAGCGGAGTTCCGTTGCCTTGGCAATTGGCACTTCGGCAACGCTATCCAGCAGATAAAATACAGTGGCACTTTGATTCGGCTGGGTTAAGGTGCCTTTTTTCAATTTCGGAAACCGCCCATTCAGAGATGGATCCAGGCAGAGAATATAATCGGCGTGCGTCAGTTTCCGGAGCTGGCTGAGGGTATTGAGTTCAATGTAGTGTGTCACATCCTCCCACAATTTTTTGTCCCGGCAGACCACGTGATATGTCGTCTCTAGATCCAGTAACGTCAGCAAAGGCTGTAAAATATAGCCCAAATCCGGTTTTGGCATCGATAAGGATATCGGCTCCAACCGGCGGATAGTTCCGGGAAATGCAAGTGCCATCATGAGTGTCTTGAATACTTGTTGGCTGTCATGCACAAAATCAAACCGGTTTTCCTTCAACTGGGCTGTCACAGCACTCATGCAGGCCTCTTTGGATTCACCATTGTTTTAAAATCGTTCAGACTGCTGCTAAATGTCTATTCAAAAGTGCCTTTAATGCCGACGTTGCCATCGACATGCAGCATTACGGAGATTGGTAGACAAGTTTCCCGCTGGTCCAGGTTTGATAGACTCGCTTCCATTCTCCGGCCCTATCGATGACGATGAGGTCCGCCGGCACGCCCGCAACCAGTCGGCCCCTTTGATTTTTTTCATTTAGAAATTTGCCAGGTTTAGATGAGACCAAGCCCAATGCTTGCTCCAGGACGGCGTACTGTTTTCGGTGCGCGAGAAACGGTGCCTGGATCATGCATTCCGGATAATAATCGCTGACCAGTCCGTCACAGGCATCAGCGACAATGGTATCCGATGCTTTCAGATGCCCGTTGGAAGAACAGTCCCGTATCATATTGGGGGCACCCATAAAAATGTTCATTTGTTTGCTTTTGGCCGCCATTACGGCGTCCATGGTGATCGGAAACTCACATCCTGTGGCCCCGAGCTGCTCGACAAGCGTCACTTTTTGTTTGGTATCATCATCATGGCTGAGCACCGGGATGTCGATCTCTTTGGCCTTTTGCGCCAGATCGACAACCCGATTCCAGCCGTTGGCTTGCTGCCGTTTCTTCTTTTCCAGCCGGGCGTAGATGTTTTCACCATTCATGTTGTAGTTTCTTTCACAAAAGTTGACATAAGATTGGAGGGTTTTGAATTGACCCTGCCCCGGTGTGTGGTTCATAATTGAAAAGACATCCACCAAACCTTCATCCATCATCCGTTCCGTTCTAAATCCGCCGATATCCGCACCGATTTCATGGCGCATATGCACCAGATGGCGGACCTTGAAACGGTTTTCCTGGCCCAGGCGTTTGATCAAACGAACCAAGGCTTCGGCCTGTTCAAAGGATCGGAGTCCCAATTCATTGTCTGCAAAACTGATCGCATGACAAAACGTCGTTATGCCGCAAGCCGCGATTCGTTGATCGAGACTTAAAAGGGCAAATTCAGCATCAAAAAAAACGCCAGGCCGCATTTCGATGCACTTTTCTAAAGTATCAGAGTGAAGATCGACCAGACCGGGCATGATCAAGCGGCCATTGACATCGTGCAGGGTGGCGGCCGATGGAACCGGGCAACCTTCCGTCACTTCATCGATGACACCATTGCGAATGACCACCGAGCCATCCTGCAACAAGCGAATACCGTCAAATACCGGCCCACCGAAAATACGAGTTTCTGCAGACATGATCAGAATTAACTTTTGTTATTAATGCTAACGCGTAAATTTTCCAGGAAGGGTTTGCCGGATGCAAGCCGAAGCTTCACTGTTCAATGATTTAAAATTGAAGCGTAATAAACCATCCAATCGACAGGCAGACTCCCATTAGAAACAGTAATTCCTTCATCTTCGTCCATAAAATCTTTTTCATCCAATTAAAGCCTGCAGTTATTATAATTTTATGAATATCTTGTGAGTTTTTGATTAATTTTGCCACTTCTTGCCGGGCGTCGGTCACAATGTAGCGTAGAGATTGAAAACGTGATAGGCAATTTCAAATATCCTTACAGCCGGTACATATTGCATGACAGCAGGTATATTCGATTTTCTTTGTTCTTGACAGATATAGATAGATACTCTAAGATATCCTCCGATTCTGGGAGATTACAAAGTGGGCAAGGGAAAGGTTTTTGAGTGTGAAGTTACCGTTTCATCCGGTGTTAAAGAAAAACTCCTGATGAAACACAATATCGAAATTTGGGAAATCGAAGAGGTTATTTTCGATGATCCGTATGCCTTTTCTTTAGCATATCGCGACTGCTATTTTATTTACGGTCAATCTTTTTCGGGCCGATACCTCCTAGTGTTGGTGAGAATTTTATCCTCGGAAGAGACGACGGGTTTAGAATTTGAATCTGGTGCGAAGGTTCTCAAAATAATTACAGCCAGGGACATGAATAAAAAACAAAGACGGATGTACGTCCTAAGAAAAGGGTTTTAATGATGGTAAAATTAAAGAAAGTATCTAATATTTCTCCCAGGAACGATGAGGAACTCGAAAAATTTTGGGATAAACATGAGCCGGAAGACTTTGAGGGATGGCAGGAAGGAAATTTAGAATTTAAACGTCCGCCCAAGAAATTGATCCAGTTGCGGCTAGATCCTGGTGATGTTCGCGTCATCGATAGAGAATCCAAGCGCACCGGTATCGACCGTGCTCAGTTGGTACGTTCTTGGGTGAAAGAGAAAATCGGACGTCTGGATAAAGAAGCACGCCCGTAAATCTTTTTAAGTTAGAAACTTATATACAGCGGTTCTGTGTTTTCCGTGGTGAAATCATACCGCACCATTTTTACGAATGCGGGTGCTAAGATTCAGCGGAGTCATATTTTCTGACGAATTCAGCCGCATCCAGTCTGCGGAAATCGGAAAGGGTGGCGTGAAGCCGGTCGTGCTCCCAGTTCCACCAGCCAATCCGCAGCAACGCTTGTTGGATATGCTTTGCAAAACGTTCGCGGATCGGTTTGGCGGGAATACCGGTGACGACTGTAAACGGCGGCACGTTTTTGGTGACCACCGCACCAGCACCCACGGCCACGCCGGTGCCCAGCGTCACCCCCGGCATAATGACGGCGGCATGACCGATCCAAACGTCATGGCCTAAAACAACCCTGCTTTGGCGACGCCAGTCAAAAAATTGCTCATCATATCCGAACATCGAGGGTTTAAATTTGATTCTCATGTTTCTCACAGAGATTGCCAAAGCCGCTTAAAATTTCTCTGTGTGCTTCATTTCTTTGCGGTGAAACTATTGCCCGATGAAGGATAAAGGTCAGCTAATTTATATGGTCGGCGCCTCGGGATGCGGCAAGGATAGTTTGATTGCCTATGCCAGGCAACGCTTGCGCAGGATGGATAAGGTATTATTCGCCCATCGATATATCACGCGACCGCCTGCCGATGGCGGTGAAAATCACATTGCTTTGAAACCTGAAGAATTTTTGCAGCGGCTCGAAAACGGACTTTTTGCCATGCATTGGCAGAGTCATGGTTACCATTACGGCATCGGTATTGAAATTGACCATTGGCTTTCCAAAGGGTGTAAGGTCGTTGTAAACGGCTCGCGTTCTTATCTACCAGCTGCAAGAGATCGCTATCCAAATCTTAAGATGGTATGGATCGATGTGTCCCATGGGAAGCTCAAACGTCGGCTGGAGGCTCGCGGCAGGGAAACGGCGGCGCAAATTATGTCACGACTCGATCGCAATCGAGAGCTTAAGAGGGACTTGATTTGCAGCATTCCGGACACGATCATCATCAATAATGAGGGATTGTTGGATACTGCCGGCGAGATACTCGTCAGTCATCTTTCAAATTTATGATTCTACGGAATCAATTTGATTCAGGTAAGCACAACTTCCCGCCACGATTTAACGAGGTGTTCGGCAAAGCGACTGCTTTTCCTGGCTGGACACCGATCTTGAAAGGAATGGATGTTAAGTGGCTAATATTGATTGCTGCATTTCTGAAACTCATCTGCAGGATTCACTGAGAGCCTTTTCTTTTACGTGCCGCTCTGTATCTGTCGAAAAGGCTGTTTCTATCAAGAAGGCATGTCAACGGATAAAGTGCCAGCAAGGCAACCGGTGTTAAGATCACAACCCATAGTAATAAGAGTTGATCAACCGTATTTCTGAAAAGAAAAAACGCAAAATTGACTAAAATAATACAGATCGATCCCAAAAGCCAATATTTCGAGCTTTTTTTCATGTAAAACACATTCGGCTCCTCTGATTACCGATCATTTATTCGGCCTACCCCAGCTATCTTTAAACGCCTGCTCGATTCATACCGTGTCATCTGTTAGATGAATATACAATTGCAGAACAATACAGCTGTTTTGTTAGCATTGTGTTAGGGCGCTTATTCTAAACACGATTTTTCAACCGAAAATATTGCCTAAATTCAGAACTACTGATGTGTCGTAAAATCGGTTGCAACAGAGTAACCCATCGAAAATACGAGCTCTGAAATTTCATTTTTGTTCTTTTTGTGCCTTTTTGCGGCCATATCAATAACGAGCTTGACATTTTGCCGTTATAACAGTAAAAAAGTTCATGCTAAACATAAAAACCACTGATCCAATAAAGAAAATAAAATATTTACCTTTATAGCGGTAAAAAAAGCTGCTTAATGATTTGAACTGATACTTAGAAAGATAAATTGTATAATTTTGTCGCCAAGGCGGTAATGCCAGGAGAATGAACCTTGGAACATATGATAAGCGACATTGTATTGTTTCATCGAAAAGAAAGTGGTCTGTCGCGAAATCAATTGGCCGATTTGGCGGGTGTGGGTAAAACTGTAATTTATGATATTGAAAAAGGTAAAGAGACCATTCGGTTTTCAACCTTGCAAAAGGTACTAAAAGCACTGAATATCAAAATCACTTTTACAAGTCCCCTAATGGAGGCGCTAAATGAGAGAAGCTGAGGTATTGATGCATGGTATCCCGGCCGGCATTTTAGAGGAACTGAACTCGTTCGAAAGAGCTTTTTATCTGATTCCATGAAGACCCAGTACATCGATCTTCTCAATAACAGGTTCAACAAACTGATTTAGTGAATTGGGAATAGTCCTCAGGCAAGGATTTTTCTGAACTTGCCGGATTCTAAATTCTTATAAATTTATGGCAAATCAGCGACCACCAGCAGAGTTAAT
This sequence comes from Desulfobacterales bacterium, assembly GCA_050124355.1. Classification (GTDB taxonomy): domain Bacteria; phylum Desulfobacterota; class Desulfobacteria; order Desulfobacterales; family JAFDCJ01; genus JAFDCJ01. The sequence goes on from JASFFJ010000017.1 coordinate 24,710, forward strand.
CTGAGGGTATGAGGATGGCCCCTTGAAAGGGCCGGGACCACGCTCTGCTGGTGGTCGCTGATTTGTGCCTGCCTGGACATCAAGATTTTATCGTAATTGAAACACCATCTATCAATTTGCATTTTCATTCAATTAATAGTTGACACCATCAGATAACGTATATATATTGCATATACAATGTATATCGGTTATTCATGGACCGGACAATAAACAGGATACCGATTTCAGATGGCCAAAAAAAGAATAGCCAAGAAAAAGAAAAAAAAGGACAGTCAGCTATTGATTCGAATCAATGGCGAGGAGCGGGATCGCTTCGTTTCGCTTTGTGAGGAATTGGATACTAGTGCAGCCCGGGAAATTCGAAAATTTATCGGGCGATTTTTAAAGGAGCACAAAGAGCCGGAGCCATCCTAAAATCATAAAACGA
>JASFFJ010000018.1:0-24236 GCA_050124355.1 Desulfobacterales bacterium
CGATGCGATCTAACAGCGGCCCGGAAATTTTTGAACGATAACGGTGAATCTGCTGATAGGTGCAGCGGCAGGCATGTTTGGGATCTGCAAAATACCCGCATGGGCATGGATTCATGGCAGCCACCAGCATAAAGCTCGAAGGGTAGGTCAGTGTGGTTGTTGCCCGGGATATCGTTACCTTAAAATCTTCCAGCGGTTGGCGCAGCACTTCCAGCACATGTTTTTTAAATTCAGGAAGCTCATCTAAGAAAAGCACACCGTGGTGAGCCAGGCTGACCTCACCGGGCCGTGGAATATGTCCGCCGCCAATAAGTCCGGCATCGGAGATGGTGTGATGGGGTGAACGAAACGGCCGTTTGGTAACCAAAGCCTCGTCTTTTCCCAGCAGCCCGATAACACTGAATATTTTGGTGGTTTCGATGGCCTCTTTAAATGTCATGGGCGGTAGAATCGTCGGTAAACGTTTGGCCAGCATGGTTTTCCCCGAACCGGGCGGGCCGATCATGACCAGATTATGCCCTCCGGCAGCGGCGATTTCCAGCGCCCGTTTGACATGCTCCTGCCCCATGACTTCGGCATAGTCCAGTTCGAATTGACCTTCTTTTTCAAATATGTCGGATACATCGGTCTTTTCCGGCTCGAGGCTCGCAAACCCCGTTAGTAAGCCAACCACCTGGGATAGGGTTGTCACCGGCAAAACATCAATGTCATGGACCACCGATGCTTCGCGCCCATTGTCGTAGGGGACGATAATGGCCTTATAGCCTGCTTCTTTAGCCGCCAATGCCATTGGCAGGGATCCCCTAACCGGTTTTACTCGGCCGTCCAATGAGAGCTCTCCAAGAATGAGATATTTAGAAATAATTTTTTGCGGAACGATACCGGTTGCCGCCAATATGCCTAATGCGATCGGCAAATCAAATCCAGTGCCTTCTTTTTTAATGTCAGCCGGCGCCAAATTTACGGTAATGCGGTCATCAGGAAATCGATAGCCCGAATTGCTGATGGCTGACTTTACCCGTTCTTTGCTTTCCTTCACCGAGGTCTCAGGTAACCCAACAGTGGTAAACGTCGGAAGCCCCGAAGTGATATCGACTTCAACTTCCACCCGATAGGCATCTATTCCAAGAACCGCACTGCTGAGAACTTTAGCCAGCAATTTTTCCCCTTATAACAGAATGTTATGAGCATTTATCAAAGGTAAAAAATTTGAGTCTCTTAATCCAAACCGGTGGAAGCTATAACAAATCAAGGTCGTCTAAACAATCTTTTTGTTGACATTAAGGCTCATATGGTTAATGTTCACAAAATTTATACAGTTTCGATGATCAAACTATCAAGCTTTTTTCAACTGCTGGAACTGACCCAATCTTATAATCTTAAGAATTATTAAAGACCGCCATTGGCGATCGTACAAATATGGCCACACCCACCCAACAAAGAACCCTAGCGCAGGAGGTGAGCTGCTCGGGAATCGGGCTTCATTCCGGCAAAGACGTTTGTCTAAAGCTCAAACCGGCTCCGATTAATCACGGAATTAAATTTGTCAGAAAAGATTTACCGGACAATCCCACCATTCCAGCCCGGTTCAATTGTGTCGTGGATACCAGCCTTGCCACGGTAATTGGAATGGATGGTGCCATTGTGTCAACCATCGAGCACTTGATGGCATGTTTAGCCGGTTTGTCGATTGATAATGTCATCGTCGAGCTTGACTCTTATGAAGTACCGGTGATGGACGGCAGTGCCGGCCCCTTCACCCGGATGATACTGGAAGCCGGCATCCGGGAGCAAGAAGCCGAGCGGCATTTCTTTGTGTTAAAAAAGCCCATTGAGTTGGAGCATGATGGTAAATTTGTTGGCGCCTATCCGGATAAATCCTTTAAAATTACCTGTAATATAAAATTTGAGCACCAGCTCATCCGCAACCAAACCTGTTCGATAGAAGTGGTGGATTATCTCTTTGAACGTGAAATTTCCAACGCACGGACATTCGGTTTTTTACATGACGTCGAGCAAATGAAGCGCTATGGCCTTGCTCGCGGCGGTTCCTTAGAAAACGCCGTGGTCATTGATAAAAGTAATATTTTAAACGAGGATGGGTTACGATTTAGGGATGAGTTTGTCCGCCACAAACTGCTCGATTGCATCGGTGATTTTTCTCTTCTTGGCATGCCAATTTTAGGTCACATTGTAACGATAAAATCAGGCCATGCATTTAATCATGCATTCCTTGAAAAGTTCTTTAATAATAAAGCGTGCTGGCAAACCCAGACACTGCCTACTTCCCCAGACCCTACCCACAAGACGGTAAAATCACTTGCCATTTAATTCGGTTTTCGATATTAATAAGAGGCGATAGTCCGATCTATACCTTGCCGAGATTGAACTCCAAAACCGAACTGTAGAATCTTGTTTCAAATTTAAATTCCGGGTTATCCGGGTTAGGATATTCCTGTAAGTATATGGCGTTATCTTTAAGGAAACCGATAGCATCTGCGCTCGTGTTGGGGATGCTGGTCCTGGGCCAGGTCGATGCATTTGCGCAGGAGGCCACCCTGACCAACATTACAGTTTCCAATACCCGCGACGATTTGCTTTTATACTTGAATCTGGAGGGCGCCTTCAGTGAAAAATTAAAAAAGGCAATCTTAAGTGGTGTACCTGCAACTTTTTCGTTTGTAACTAAACTGAACCGGGTCCGAAACATGTGGATCAATCCGGTTATTGCTGATATTAAGGTCCTTCACACCATTAAATATGACAATTTGAAGAAAGAATTCATTGTCAAGCGGTCATGGAGAAATAATGAGCCCGAGGTGACAAAATCTTTTGGCGAAGCTCAAAAATGGATGACCGAGGTTAACAGTTTAAAAATCGTACCACTGGGTCAGCTGGAAAAGGGACAGCAATATCAACTTAGAATCAAGGCCGAAGTAAGCAAGCTAACCCTTCCTTTTTATCTGCACTATGTTTTGTTTTTCATTTCGTTGTGGGACATTGGTACTGATTGGTATAGCATCGATTTCATTTATTAAGTATATAGCTACAATTTCCCCGCCAATATGATGATCAGCAATATCTTCAAAAGAATAAAAAGTCCTGTTCAAGACGTCGATAGCAGACGTAGACGGCGCGAAGTTATTCTTATCATCGCCATCGTTTTTGTAGTGGCGTTGTTAACCTTTATTGAAACCAGGTCCATTCGGTTCGGTGCCGATATTCCCGTTTCAAACACGATCTTGATGTTTATCCTGATCAACATCAACCTGTTGCTTTTGATTTTATTGATATTTCTGGTTTTTCGAAATCTGGTAAAACTGTTTTATGATCGCCGCCGCAAGGTTATGGGTGCCAAACTTCGGACACGTTTGGTAGTGGCGTTTATCGTCCTTACCCTGGTTCCGACTGTTGTGCTGTTTTTCTTTTCCATCAATTTCATTACAACCAGTATTGAGTTTTGGTTCAACGTTCCTGTTGAACAAGCCCTTGAGAATTCACTGCGGGTTGGTAGCAGATTATACGACCGGGTCGAGCAGAACAATCAGTTTTTTCTTAAAAGAATTTCATATCAAATAAATACCAAAAATTTGTTAAAGCCGGCCAAAAAAAAAGGCCTTACCCAATACATTCAGGTGGTCCAGCGGGAATTTAATCTCGACGGTGTAGAGGTTTACGCCGCTAATACTCAGCGGATCACGTTTTCATTGTCATCTGAATTGGAAAACGAATATTTTGGTGTCGTTACCGCAGAAAATCTCCAGAAGAACGCTCTTCTCAGCGGAGTCCGCACCATTACCCAGAAAATTCCATCCGGTGAATCCATTAAAACCATCGGTACAGTTCCATTCGGCTTGAAGGCGACAGATGCCGAGGGATTTGTAGTGGTAACGAGTTTAATCTCGCCGGAATTACACCGCAATTTGGAATCTATTTCACGGGGTTTTGAAGAGTACCAGCAAAGCAAACTGTACAAAAAACCAATACAGATCACCTATTATATCTCTCTTTCAATTGTGGCGCTGCTGGTTTTGTTCTGCGCAATCTGGTTTGGTTTCTACCTTGCTAAAACCATCAGCATACCTATCAAGGAACTGGCCGAAGGCACCCGCAGGGTTGCTGAGGGTGACCTTGGGTTCACTATTGCCTCTGTTGCCGACGATGAGATTGGAAGCCTGGTTAAGTCCTTTAATAAAATGACCAGAGATCTAAGAACTGGCAGAGAGCAGCTGGAACTGTCGGCACAGATGCTTAAAGAACAAAATATCGAAATTGAAGAAAAACGGCACTATATAGAATTTGTTCTAAAAAGCGTCTCCGCCGGAGTGGTTACGCTGGATGCCGACGGAATGGTCTCCACTATCAATAAATCCGCTGAGAAGATGCTTGGCGTCAAATCAGAGGAAGTTCTGCAAAAGAGCTTAAGTTCCTTGCTAAAAGTTCAGAATCAAGATCTAGCCGATGAAATAATGGGTAATCTCTCCCTGGTACGGGATACAACCATCGAGGTACCGTTAAAGCTTATTATCGAAGGAAGACCACGCAGCTTTTTAACAACCTTAAGTGTCTTAAAAGATGATGCCGGACAGCATATGGGTATTGTGATGGTTTTTGATGATTTAACCGAAATGGAAAAAGGACAGCGCATGGCCGCCTGGCGGGAAGTTGCCCGCCGGATTGCCCATGAAGTAAAAAATCCCCTTACGCCGATCACCCTATCCGCCCAGCGGTTGAAACGAAAGTATTCCAAGCGGCTAAATGAACCGGTGTTTGATGAATGCACCCAGACCATCATTGATCATGTGGACTTAATACGAAATTTGGTGAACGAATTTTCGTCCTTTGCCCGTTTTCCGAGCGCCAACCCCGAACCCTGTGAGTTGCCTCCTATAATTGAAGAAACAGTCGCCCTATACCGTGAAGGCCATCCTAACATTAAATTTGAAATTATAAATTCAAGTGACATCCCACCGCTGAATCTCGATCGCCAGCAGATCAAACAGGCCCTAATCAACTTGATAGACAATGCCATCGGAGCCATTCAGGCTGATGGTCTAGTTTCCTTTGCCGTCTCGCATGATCCAATTCTAAAACGGATTCGGTTAGAAGCGGCCGATAATGGTTCGGGGATTTCCGACGCAGATAAAACACGCCTGTTCGAACCTAATTTTTCAACAAAAAAATCCGGCATGGGACTGGGGCTTACCATTGTCAGTACGATTATCGCCGACCATAATGGTGTTATCAGTGTTCAGGATAATGTTCCCCGAGGTGCTAAATTTGTTATTGAGTTACCGGTATGATCCGGCAGAGGACATAGGGCAAAACACTTAGCACAACAGGCGCTACTTCATACCCTAAGCCAAATGCACCATATTCGATAGCTAAGTGCTAACTATGTTAAATTAAATCCAGTGTAATTGAAACATTAACTTTATAAGGAGCAGCATCTTATGTTTCCCTCCATTTTAATTGTTGATGACGAACCCTCAATCCTACAGAGTTTGGGTGGTCTGCTTTCAGATGAGGGCTTTGAAGTGACCACGGCTGTAAATGGCTACGAAGCCTTAAAAACGATTGATGAGGAATCCCCCGATCTTGTATTGCTTGATATTTGGATGCCGGGAATCGACGGAATCGAAACGCTAAAGGAAATCAAAAAAGAAAACCCGAATATACAGGTAATTATTATTACTGGGCATGGAACCATCGAAACCGCCGTAAAAGCGACCAAACTAGGCGCGTTTGACCTCATCGAAAAACCGCTCTCTATTGATAAGGTAATCGTAGCCATAAACAATGCCCTGAATTTCAGACGTCTCGAAGAAGAAAACAAGTATCTGCGAAAGAAAACGCTGGAAAAACATTCAATCAATGGGAACAGCCCAAAGACAATCGAATTAAAAAATAATATCGCAAAAGCCGCTCCCACTGACACCTGGATATTGATAATCGGCGAAAACGGCACGGGAAAAGAACTTGTGGCACGAATGATCCACCATCTGAGCCCCCGAGCCGATCAACCGTTGATTGATGTCAGCTGTGCAGCGATTCCGGAAAATCTTATTGAAAGCGAACTGTTCGGTCATGAAAAAGGGGCTTTTCCGGGAGCAGCCTCGAGAAAAATCGGCAAATTCGAACTGGCCAGCAACGGCACTATTTTTCTTGATGAAATCGGAGATATGAGCCTTAAGACCCAAGCTAAGATTTTGAGAGTACTTCAGGAACAAAAGATTCAGCGTGTGGGTGGTAGTCGGACGATTAGCGTGGATGTCAGGGTCATTGCGGCCAGCAATAAAAACCTTGAGGAAGAGATTGAAAAGGGCCGGTTCAGAGAGGATCTTTTTTACCGCCTGAATGTTTTGCCCATCGAAGTCCCGCCCTTAAGAGAGCGGATCGATGATATTCCCGTGCTGGTGGAAACATTTCTGGAAGATTTTGCAATCCAGAATCGCGACAGAAGAAAAAAAATAACCCCTGATGCACTTGGTATCTTGGGCAAATACAACTGGCCCGGGAATGTCCGGGAGCTTAAAAATCTAGTGGAGCGTCTGGCCATTCTGGTGGATGCCGACGCTATTGACAGCCGGGATATACCAGATGCATATAACCCGGAGGCCAATTCGGAAAATGATTTAACCGAATATCAATTTCTTAATTTTGATACCTTTAAAAAAGCCAGATCGGCTTTTGAACAAGCATTTATCACCCGAAAATTGATTCAGCATAGGAACAATGTCACAAAAACAGCCGAAGCCATCGGAGTCGGTCGCAGTTTTTTGCACAAGCGTATCAAAAGTTTCAAAGACAGCAGGCGTTAAGCTTTGTCCCAATTTAGCACCCATCTATAAAAATCGCGTTATATTTGCGCAGTATTTGCTTAACCGATACCTTTTGCCATCAAAGCACCCTCTACAAGAAGTTAATTAATAATGAGCAGTTATGTTTGTACCTTTGTGTCTATTTGCCCGGTTTATCCGGGCTGAGTTTAAGTATTTTGGGATTAAAATGACCTTACGAATTATTGCAGGAGAGTTCAAAGGTAGAAAGCTTCGGTCGGTCCGGGGCACAAAAACCAGACCTACGGCCGATCGAATTCGAGAAGCGATTTTTAATATCCTGACGTTCCAAATTCAGGATGCCACGGTCTTGGACTTGTTTGCTGGAACCGGTGCTTTTGGTATCGAGGCACTGAGCCGGGGCGCCAAATCGGTTGTTTTTATAGATGCCGATAGTGATTCGATTTCCGTATTGCGAGAGAATATTAAAACTTTTTCCCTTGAAGGTCTGACCAAAATTTTTCGATGGGATCTCACCCGTAATTTAAACTGCCTGAGTTCATTGCAATTCGCCTTTGACCTCATATTCATGGATCCTCCTTATAATAAAAATATGATTGAAACCACTTTATTTAATCTTCATTGCAGTCATTCCATGCAGAATGGTGCCCAGATTGTTGTTGAGCATTCTTTCCTGGAGCCGGTTTCGAAGAGTCAATTACCTTTTGAAATTTCGGATCAGCGCGGATATGGGAAAACCCTTGTTTCATTTTTAAATTATGTGGTATGAGAGGCGGGTTTCGAGCTGAATTACGTACTGCTTCCAGATTGGGTATAGCCGCATAAATTTTAAAAGGACAAAAACATGCAAAAAATAGCCATTTATCCCGGCTCTTTTGATCCTGTTACCAACGGCCATCTGGACATTCTTGAAAGGGGACTGAAACTTTTCGACAAAATCATTGTCGCCATACTGACCAATCCCGGAAAAAAATTTCTTTTCCCCCTCGAGGAACGTCGAGAGATGCTGGAGGTGAGCATGAAACGCTTTTCCAATGTCGAAATTGATACCTTTGATGGACTTACTGTGGATTATGCCAGCCAGCGAAACGCTCAGGGCATTCTTCGCGGACTGCGCGCACTGTCAGATTTTGAGTATGAGTTTCAGATGGCGCTGATGAATCGTCGGCTCAATCGGGAAGTTCAAACGGTATTCTTGATGACAGGTCTGAGATGGATCTACACTAGTTCATCAATTATTAAACAGGCCGCCCAGTTCGGCGGCAGCATCAAAGGAATGGTTCCGCCCTTGGTAGAAAAAAAAATCAAAGAAAAGTATCGACAAATTCCATAATAAAACATCCTATTAATAAAATACGTTAACGTTCTACATTTAGGCACAAATTAATTAGGGGAGCGTTATCGCATAGTAGACTAGTGACCCTTAAAGCCTTCCACACACTGCTAAACCTCTGCTTTAGCCCACCTTTCAATCAACAATATTCCTAAGAATCCTGATATCATAAGGGCTATTGCGAAATAAAATTCACTGCCGAAAGAATCCGGCATGATAGGTCGTCCCCAAATTATATGGGCCTTTCCTCGGATTACCTGGGTTTCAAGAATCTCCTTCCATGGCCAGATTTTCATCAAAGACCCAGTTATTAGGCCGGCTAAAAATGCAAGAGTTAAATTGTGAAACTTTCCAAGCAAGTAGTTCAATACTCTGGAAAATCCAGCCAATCCAACGCCACACCCGAGACAAAAAACCAAAATGACGATGATATTTTGCACCAGAAAGGGATTTTTCAATGTTGCGGTAATAAACTCATACTTTCCTAATATCAGCAAAATGAATGCACCGCTGATTCCCGGCAATATCATGGCACAGATGGCCACGACACCGCAAAGGAAAATAAACCAAAGCGTTTCGGGAGTCTTGATCGGTATTAGATTTACAATAACAGCAGCCGCCAATATCCCGGCAAGAAAGCAAATACCGGCTTTTCCCAGCCAATTAGTGACTTGTTTTCCAACAACTAGGATTGAAGCCACGATGAGACCGAAAAAAAGACTCCATATCGGCACCGGATGGTGTTGAAGCATATAGTTCATTAGCTGTGCCAGGCTCAAGACCGCCAAAATGATTCCGGAAAAGAGGGTCAATAAAAAGCGGATATGAAGGTCTGCAAGTGCTCCTTTGACATCAAGGTGAAATATCTTTCGAACCATTTTTATATCCAATGACCGCAGGGCGGCTATCAAATCCTCGTATATCCCTGTAATCAAGGCAATGGTACCCCCGGAAACTCCGGGAATCACATCCGCTGATCCCATGCATATACCTTTTAAAGCAAGAGATACCGCTTTTTTGACAGATACCGGACCCGGACTTTTAAAAAATGCACTTTTCCAAGTACCAATGAATTTTTCTTCCATAATTATTCAATATTTATTCAAGCTTCCTTCCATCCATGTTTCCCAACGAGTTTGACAAACCGACATCCGCCCAGATTGGTTTGCCGGATATTTTGATCATCTCGACAAATTTTTATGAGTTCTTGGGTATGCTGGTTGCCGACGGGAACCACTAGCCGGCCGCCTTCTCCCAACTGATCAACCAACACATCAGGAATCTGCGGAGCACCGGCGGTCACAATAATACCATCGAAAGGGCTTTCGTCTTGCCATCCCTTGCTTCCATCGGCATATTTCATGACGATATTGTGATATTGAAGTTTGTCAAAAAGATTGCGGGTCTGCAAATAAAGCGAGTGTTTGCGTTCAATGGTGTAAACACGATAGACAATTTGTGCAAGGATGGCAGCTTGATAACCCGAACCGGTGCCGATTTCTAAAACCCGGTCATCTTCACAGAGATCCAAAGCCTGGGTCATCTCCGCCACAATGAATGGTTGAGAAATGGTCTGCTGTTCTCCAATCGGAAGAGGATAATCACCATAGGCCTGGTCTCTTAAGGCCTCGCTGACGAAAAGGTGTCGGGGAACTCGACGAAATGCGGCCAGAACCCTTGGCGACTTGATTCCCCGTGCTTCAATCTGGTTGCGCACCATTTCTTCTCTCTGGCGCGCGTATTTGATAGATTCTTTGTCCATCGCTTGGCTTTTTATCAAATCAGAAAGCTCCGGTCAAGATATCTGCCATTGTAAAATTAATGATTTATAACACCGGACGAATTGTCAGAAAACATCTCAGCAATTAAAAAGTCCTTGATTTTTTTGGATAAACTAGTAAGATAAATTTTAGGTTAGATCCCACTCTTTGCAGTCGCTGATATGAACAGTACCAAACATCTCGTCATATCCATCGCGCTATCGCTAATTATTATATTCTCCGGCACAGCTGGCTATATGGTCATTGAAGGCTGGAGATTTTTAGATGCCTTATACATGACAATTATAACCATTTCTACAGTTGGCTACCGGGAAGTGAATCAGGTCGGAGACCTTGGTCGTATTTTCACAATAGTTGTTGTTTTTACTGGAGTGGGGTTTTCGCTGTATGTTGCAGGTGCCGTAGTGCAGTTCATGGTTGAAGGGCGAATGAGAATAATATTAGGGAGAAGAAGGTTGGACAAGAAAATTGACCGGCTAAGAAACCATTATATTGTATGTGGATATGGACGCATTGGACGGGTCCTCTGCCGCAATCTCTATAAGCAACCGTATGATGTGGTGGTCATAGAAAAAAATTCCGACCTGATTCCGGTGATGGATGCGGATGGGATATTATATATTTCAGGTGATGCGGCAGATGAAGCCTGCCTGATCAAAGCCGGTATCCGAAGGGCAAAAGGATTGGTTGCCGTTTTGGCCACTGATACAGACAATGTATTTTTAGTCTTGACAGCCAGGCAACTTTCGCCGGAATTAAAAATAATAGCAAGAGCCGGTCTGGAGTCTTCTAAGAATAAACTGAAGGCAGCCGGAGCAGATTCAGTGGATTCGCCCTATGAAATGGGAGCTGCCAGCATGGCCCAGCGGATCATACGCCCAACGGTTACCAGCTTTTTAGATCTTGCCTTTGCCCAAAAGCGCAAAGACATCCTGATGGAGGAGATTCCCGTCAGCGATTTATCTAAGTTGGTTAACGTCCAGCTGAAGGATTCAGGAATTAGGCAAGAATTTAATCTCATCATTATTGCTATCAAAAAACTGGATGGTGGCATGTTGTTCAATCCCTCTTTCGAGGCCGCAATCATGCCGGGCGACACCGTCATTGCAGTTGGGGAAGTGGAAAATTTGCAGAAACTTGCAAAGATTTTAAATCCATAGAAAAAAGCAGTTGGACGTATTATTTATATTTTGTAGATAATCCGCTTATCAGTTATAATTATATCCACATGCTTGTCGTGAGATTCCATAGGTACCTGGGGAATAATCTGCTCTTCCAACGTCAAGGCGACCTTACGGGTGGTGATGGCCAGTTTAGGAATTAGGCGGTCATAATAACCTCTACCAGTACCAATGCGTCCGCCTTTTTCATCAAAAGCAATCCCCGGTATTATAGCGATATCAATGCGATCTATGGGTACTATTTTACAACAGTCGGGCCTCGGTTCTAGCACCCCTCTTGGGCCAGTTTTTAATTCTTGCGAAAATTTGTCGACTTTCAACAGTTCCATTTCAAGTGTCTTGGGATCAAACGCCGGCAATACAACTATTTTATTATAGCTGTAAGCTCGTTTAATTATATTCTTAGTTTGGACTTCATTATCACCACCGACGTATAGTAGGGCAATTTTAGATTCCAAAAAGTTCGCAAATTCGAAGAGCCGGTCTTCGATTGATTTGACTTTGATTGTTAGGTCAGTTTCAGAGAGTGTGGAAATTACTGTGGCAATTTCTTCTCGAATCTGAATTTTTGCTACACCAATTTCTTCCATACCGTTTTCCCCTGAAAATTTAGGGTGAATTTTAATATGCAGTCTAACGGTACAACCCTTCAATTACCGTTGACTAAACGACATGCCCATGCTATTGGCGCCTTATTTTAAAATTCTTAATTAATTATTACAAATATTGGTTGATAAACATAAGGATATATATGCTGGAAATCAAGTTTGTAAGGCAAAATTTATCGACAGTGAAGGCAGCTATGGCGGCACGGGGCCATCATGCCGAGTTTGACACCTTTGAAAAAGGTGATGACGAACGCCGAAATATTTTACAGAAAATCGAATCCCTGCGACATCAACGCAACGTGGTTTCCGACCGAATCGCTAAAATGAGAAAGGCTGGCGATGATACGTCAGCCATAGTGGTTGAAATGCGCGCTGTATCGTCAGAAATCAAGGAGTTGGATAAAAAACTATCCAATAATCAGCAACTTATTGATAACTTCGTTTTAGGATTGCCGAATATTGCGCATTCTTCGGTTCCCTTCGGTGCTGATGAAAAGGACAACCTGGTCGTCAGAAGGGTTGGCACACTGCCAGAATTCTCGAATATTCCCAAACCCCATTGGGAGATTGGCAGCCATCTTAAAATACTTGATCTGGATAGGGCTTCAAAAATTACGGGTACACGTTTCCCACTGTATTTTGGTGCTGGTGCCAGATTAGAAAGAGCCTTGATCAATTTCATGCTGGATACTCACATTAATGAGCACGGGTATCAGGAAGTACTCCCACCTTTCATCGTTAACCGGCAGTCCATGACCAACACTGGGCAGCTTCCAAAATTTGAAGAAGATCTCTTTAAGTTGTCTGGCTGGGACTATTTTTTAATACCGACGGCTGAGGTTCCGGTTACCAATATTCACCAGGGAGAAATCCTGGATGAAGATCTTCTGCCAATTTACTATACGGCCTACACGCCGTGCTTTCGATCAGAAGCCGGCTCTTATGGAAAGGACACCCGGGGGTTGATTCGCCAACACCAGTTTAATAAAGTTGAAATGGTTAAATTCAGCGATCCGGAAACCTCATACGATGAGCTTGAAAGCTTACTAAATAATGCCGAATCAATTCTGCAAAAATTGGATATTCCCTACCAGGTAGTTGAACTGTGCACCGGAGATTTAGGCTTCTCAGCGGCCAAAACATACGATATAGAAGTCTGGATGCCGGCTCAAAACGTTTACCGGGAGATATCATCCTGCAGCAATTTCGAGGACTTCCAGGCGCGACGTGCAAATCTCCGTTTCAAGCGCAAAGGCCAAAAGGGTACTCGACTTGTTCATACTCTTAACGGCTCCGGACTGGCTGTAGGACGGACGGTGGCCGCCATACTTGAAAATTTTCAGCAGATCGATGGCTCGGTGATCATACCCGAGTTATTGAGACCCTATATGGGAGGTATGGATAAAATAGCACCATGAAACCGCATGATTTCCCTGAAGATATCCGTCCCTACTTGCAGCCGTCCCACGCAGGTAAGCTGATCTATCGTTGTCTGGGTTGTAAACGGGAATTTGGCATTGATCGTTTGGTCTATGTATGTCCATCGTGTGGACAGGTTTTGCTCATTTACGATCACAACTTTTCTAACTTAAAAGACATTTCGGGGACCCTTTGGCGGCGAATATTTGATTATCGGAGGATGCTCAACGTTCCCGCCTTGAAAGGCATCTACCGGTATCATGAATTCATTGGACCCGTTATACCTATTGAGACTATTATTTATCTGGGAGAAGGTAATACACCGATGGTGGAAGCCAATTTAGCCCTACAGAAAAAGATCGGTGTACGCTTTTTTTTTAAAAATGACGGTCAGAATCCCAGCGCCTCTTTTAAGGATCGTGGAATGGCCAGCGCCTTGAGCTACATAAACTTCATGGTTCAAAAAGGCCATCTTTCAGATGTGCTGGCCATTTGCGCATCCACGGGGGATACGTCGGCCGCTGCCGCCCTTTACGCTTCATACTTGCAGCCGCGGGTCAAATCCGCTGTACTGCTCCCCCATAAAAAAGTGACGCCTCAACAGCTTTCTCAACCACTGGGAAGTGGAGCGATGGTATTTGAAATCCCCGGTGTTTTTGATGATTGCATGAAGGTCGTGGAAGCCCTGTCAGAAAATTACAATGTAGCGCTGTTAAACTCAAAAAATGCCTGGCGGATATTAGGCCAGGAATCATTTTCCTACGAAATCGCACAGGACTTGGAATATGATTTGTCCAATACTGTGGTGGTGCTTCCCATCGGAAATGCCGGCAATATAACGGCGGTCATGAGTGGTTTTTTGAAATTCTTCGAAACCGGTATAATTGGAACCCTGCCAAAGATTATTGGAGTTCAGTCTGAACATGCCAATCCTGTATACCGGTATTATCTGGAACCCGATGCCGACAAACGCAAATTCGTACCGGTTACCGTCAAATCCAGTGTGGCCCAGGCGGCCATGATTGGCAACCCGGTTTCCATGCCGAGGGTTATTCATCTCGTCAAGCGCTATAACAAGTCAGACGGGCGTCGCAAGGTCTTTTTTGTTGATGTCAGCGAACAGAATATTATGGATTGTCAAATAACTGCCAACCGCAACGGTCATATAGCCTGCACCCACGGTGGAGAATCTCTTGCCGGACTGCAAACTGCTAAAAAGCGGGGAATCATAGACACACAGGATATAGCGATACTAAATTCCACCGCCCACGCGCTTAAATTTACCGGCTTTCAAGAAATGTATTTTTCGCATCAGTTTCCACCGGACTACAACATTTCTCCAAACCAGGATTTGACCAACGCTCCGGTTTACATTCACCCCCAGAATCTAAATAGGGTGCCGGTGCCAGGCAAGCCTTTAGCGGGTGAGAATTTTAAACGCTTTATAAAAGAGGTAGCTAAAGAAATCGCAACCATGTTGGAAATAAAAAAAAGCTCGAAGCTATAACCCAAAAAACGAGTTGCAACACAACCTCCATTGGGTTTTAGCAACAACCTTTTCTGGAGTCATAACGCCGAATCCATTATAATTACCAACAAAACGGGCCAATGAGGTGAAAAACATGAAAAAAATCTTGGTTGTTGGAGCAGGCTGCATTTTAATGACTGGCTTGCTTTTGTCATGCACAACCCAAAATCTAGCAGAGAAAAAAGCACAGGCTGAAGCCACCAGAAATCTCGGTGAGGCCTATTTGCGACAGGGCAAATATCGGATCGCTTTGATGCAGTTGAAAAAAGCAGAAGAGATGACTCCTTCTGATCACATTCTTCAAGATGATCTCGGGCTTGCTTATTTATACTTGAAAGAACCGGATCAGGCCATCCGTCATTTCAAGAGAGCATTGGAGATAAAAAGCAATTACACCCCGGCCCGAAACAATCTGGGCAATGCATATGTAGAGAAGAAAGAATGGGATAAAGCAATTGAACAATATAAGATGGTAACGTCAGATCTGCTTTATGGCACACCTCAATTTCCACTTTCCAATCTTGGGGTTGTTTATTACGAATTGAAAGAATATGAACTTTCGGCGCAATATTATCTCAAAGCCCTGGATATCAATCCGGAATTTGTGCAGGCCCTGTATGGCCTGGCCAAAACATATATGGAAATGGATCGGGTGTCGGATGCCATTGTAAAGCTGCAAACTGCAGTGGGCATATCGCCCGATTCGGCCGTTTTACATTTCGAGCTGGCTAGAGCATATACTCTGAACCGCGAATATACAAAGGCCTTGAATGCCTATCATAAAGTCGTCGAGATCAATCCAAGCAGCACAATGGCAGATAAAGCATTGATTGAAGCTCGGAAGATAAAAAACCAGAAATAATAACTAGCAGATGCTGGATCTGGTTAACGGATATTTTCAATCGGTATAAAAAAAGCGAATGGCAACCCCAGCACTGGATTGGTGCTTGAATTGCCATTCGCTTTTATATGCGTATTGTTTTCACTCAATTTGCTGATCGGCACGGCTCATGCGTGCACGCACTGGCTAATTCCTCGTCTCCTGCTAGATGTCTACCTTTTTTTGCTCCAGCTTCACAATCCTCGGGGTAAGAAATACCATCAGTTCATTTTTAGAATCTGATTTGCTCTGGCCCTTAAACAGCCAGCCCAGCACCCCGATTTGTCTCATGCCTGGAATTCCCTTTTCACCATATTGAATTGATGATTTCACAATCCCGCCGACGACAATGGTATCGCCGTTTTCCACCAAAAGCTTTGTCGTGAGTTCATTGATGGACAAGGCCGGTTGATCCGCAGTCGGGTCGACCACCTCATTTTTGGTGACAAAAATTTCCATGCCGATGCGGTCGTCCGGTGTAACACTGGGTGTGACTTCCAGCAGTAAATCTACGTCTTTAAATTGTACCGTCGCGTTTAGGCCCGAGGCATCCGACTCCAGGTAAGGTATCTCCAATCCTTGCTTTATCATGGCCTTCGTATTATTCAAGGTCACGACTTTGGGAGCTGATATGATATTGGTCTTGCCCTCGGTCTCGCTGGCGACCAGCTTGGCATCAATAATCTCAAAAGGAGTCCCGGTCAGTTTTTGAAAGCTACCGCCGACTACGGCGGATGGATTTGTGGTTGGTAAGTTACTGGCTAACCCGGTTAACGTCAGATCTGCATCGCCAATGCTAAACGGGCCCGCGGTTATCGAGCCCCAGTCAAAGCCAAGATCTCTGGTAAAAGCGGAATTCGCTTCAACGATTCTGGCCTCAATGATTACTTGGGGTGTCACCAGATCAATGCGCTCGATAATTTCTTTGGCGCGTTTGATAACCGATGGCACATCAGTGATAATTATCAGACTCAGCCTGGTATCCACAGTAACAGACGCTCCGTCATCTTTTCGATCCCTCGAATAAATTGGACGAATATGTTGTTTAGCCACCTCTTCTGCGGATGCATAGTTTATTGGTATAAATGCCGTTATAAGATCTTCCTGTTTCTTTTTCTTCTGGGCCTCTTCTAATTTTTTTGCTTCTAAGATTTCTTCTTGTGCAAGTTTCGCCAAGGTGGTAATCCGAATGATGTCTCCCTCCATTTTCATACCGAGATCATTCATTTTCAACACAAGGTCGAGTACCTGATCCCAGGGTGCCGGTTTATCCAGGGTCAGTGTGACTTTTCCAGTTACGTTCTTATCAATGGCGATATTTTTGCCGCTAATCTCTCTAATGATTCTAAAGACGTTTTTAATGTCGGTATCATAAAAATCGAGGGCGATTGGCTCTCCTGTGTATAGTTTGGCATGGCTGTCACCATAAACATCGAGCTGATTTTCATCCCCGGAATATACATTTTTCTTTTTCTGACGCTCTAAATCAAATTTTTTGGCCTCGGTTTCTTCCTCCACGATGAGCCCCTTTTGACCCTGAATCGAACTATACTTTTTACCGAGATCTGTATTCCCAGATCTTTCTGTTTGCTCGGCTACTTTAGTCTTTCTCGCAGTTGCGGCGGTTGAAGGCTCGGCATCAGGATCAGTCAGAACTCTTTTCCAAGCAGGGATTTGGCCATCTTCATAAGGCTTGGGCGGTATGGAAGATGCGGAAAAATCGACCCTGATGATACGATCGTCTTGCTTGACCAGGTAAGGCACCGCTTCACGCAGTTCGATGACGATGACAGTGTCATTGGTTTCAGATTGTTGAGTTGGGGTAATACGATCCACCGCACTTTGAAAGCGGGTAGTGATTAGGGCGCGATTACGATATTCTGGCAAATTGGTATCCAAAAGCGCAAGCCGCAGTCTTTTATCAGAAATTCTTGTTAATTGATAATCAACCGGTTGAGTAGTACCGACTATCAAAGCGGATTTCCCGGCTTTTTCACTTGCAAAATCGATCCGGTTTAACCAGGCAAGTTTATTGTTTTGATTTACTGCTGCCGGCTGAGAAACCTGATCATTTGAAGTTTCATTTTGCGCAGGTTTGGCTGATGGTAAATCTTGAGCGACAACCGGATCCGCATTACCTTTGGTTAGAGGCGCCGGAACATCACCCACATAAACCGACAAACCATCGTTTGTCGGCAATGCAGAAAATTTTGATAAATGGGCTTTTTTAGTTTCCAGTACCATTCTGACCTTTTCAGGATGACCATAGTGGCGAATTTCACTAACCCAATCAGATTTCACAGCTATTTTCTGCTCAGTCTTGTAAGGACTTTTCAGTCCATACAAGTCATAAACAATGCGAGATGGATCACCTGCGATGGTAAAGGATTTGTAGTCATTGATCGTCCCGTCGGCTTTAACACCAATGACGACATTTTTTTTCAGTGCTGTTGCTGTAACTGAGGTCATTCGAGTTGCGGGTAGCACCGGCCCTCTATCAGGTTCGGGTTCCGGCATAACCTCGATTTTTTCTGCTGCAACATCCTGAACCGAATCTACATCAGCAGTGTTATTGATTTTAGAAAAATAAATGTTTAGTCCGGCGTCGTCCGGTTTAATACTATAGGACAGGTCCCGTTTGAAGGCAATAAATACCCGCGATGTTAATTCATCGTCGTCAAGTTGCATTGCCCTAATAGACTTTAGGTCATCATTTTCCGGCGGATAGAAAACGGTTTTAATGTTATCAAGAGAAGTTCCAGGAAATAAAAGAAGGAGGCCTAAAGGATACTCTTGTTTGACTGCCGTATAAGCCAGCGTATCGTTCCCTGTCACCGAAACGATGGTTGATTGGGCGTCTTCACTGGTAATAATATCAGTGATCAGTTTTGTCTCCGCGGCTGTTTTAACATTGGCTGCATTTTGCGAGACACATGCCATAGCGCTTAATAAAATGATGCTCAATTGAATGGGTTTAAATAATTTCTTGATAAGTTCAATCATCTTAAAACTCTCCAGGGGGTTTGGGAAGCTTGATCTCTCTTTGACGGAGTTTGGTTTTACCGAACACATCCTCAAATTCTTCTTCAACAACAACTTTTTCTTTTTTTATCTTAACCACCTTGCCGGAATTGGTTCCGATATAAGTGCCTTTTTTAATGACATATCCCTTTCCTGAGGATTCTTCAACCAGGGCCCGGTTGCCGCTGGAAGCCAATATAATTCCTACCAGTTTTAACTGACTCAAATCGATTCGTTCCAAAGGCGTCCGCGGAATTCGCTTTTTGTTTATCTTTTTCTTAGCAATTACCGGTTTTTCTCTAAATAATGGCTCAAACGGATCAATCTTGTCTTTGGCATCATAAGACTTGGGAATTGTCGTTGATCTCATTTTAGAGGCCACAGTTGATGTTGCGGCAATTAACTTATTGCTGGCTGCAGTACTTTCGCCGATGGACGCTTGCTTTATCTCAGAGATGTCGGATTTAGGCTTTACGGCTGGCTTTTTCTGCGCTGGCAGTTTCGTCACAGTATCGCCAGTTGATATAACTTCCACTTTTTGTGCGACGAATGACGACCTGTTTGATTTCGACCCGGGGGGGGCTGCTTGGTTTTTGGCTTTGGCCTGATATATTAGGGTCTTTACCGTGGCCTCCTTTTTCTTAGGTCGAGACGACGGATCGGTTTTTGCGATACGAATCGTCTGATTCGTACTTGTTTTGGCGGTCTGCTCATGACGGGCAATGACTTTTTTCCGAACCACTTTTGACTTTGGCACTGCGTTGGTTGTTTTTTCGGTACGAATCGTCTCATTCGGGCGGACCTTGGCGATCTGTTCGTTTTGGACAACGACTTTTTTTCGAACCACTTTTGGCTGCGCAGTTGCGTCCAAGGTGCGATCACATCCCCACAGAAGTAAAACGATGCAAATTGTACACTTCAAATATCGCATAATCACGAGATGTTTCCCCATCTTTTACTGGTTGGCCTTTTCAAGGAATTATTTCTTTTTTCTTGATTTCTTTTTAGACTTCGATTTCTTTTTAGGAGGTGTCTCTATAAATTTATAGGTAACAGCCGTGCATTTAGTACTGAGTTCTTTTGTTTCTTTTGTATTAGATCGACCTATCTGAATATCACGTATATTAACGATTCGCGATAATCTTGCAACCTGATCAAAGAATGTAGTCAAGTTATGATAATCTCCCTTAATACTCATAGCGACAGGGATTTCGGCATAGAATTCCTTTGGCTTTTCAGGTTTGGGCTCGAAGAGTAAAAAATCCATTCCCACCTGCTGACCAGAGCCAGAAATACTAGCCAACAAAGAAGGTATCTCTTCTTTTTCGGGTAGCTTTTTCATGGCCATATTAAACTGGGCCTCGGCTTCTTTCATTTTGGTCTGAAATTTTTTCAGATCGGCGGCATTTCGTTTAGCGGTCTTTAGCTTATCTTCTAATTTTTTTAGATCCGCCGTTAATGTTTGGATTTTTTCTAATTTGGGCCAGAAAAAAAAGTAGATGAAAACTCCGGCCAGCAGTGTGAAAAAACCCACCGATATAAATACCCTTTGGACTTTTGATAGCTTTTCAACCTTCTCAAAAAAAGGTTCAATTGATTTTGCAAGACCTTTTTTTTCCATTATTTTTCTGCCTTAGCATTCTCAAGTTTATTTTTCGATTCTGGATCAATTATCGGATTCTTTTTACAGCTGATTGCAAAGCTTTTTAATTTGGCGGACTTCGTCTCTGTTCTTTTGAGGGTTTTTAAATCGACCTGCTTAAATAGTCCGCATTCTTCCAACCGAACCATAAAGTCGGCTACGGTTTTATTATCCAGAGCGATACCTTTAATATTTACATTATCTCCCCTGGATTCCAGGTTGGTAAACCACATGCGTTTGGGTACGACAACCTGAGTCATTGCATCCAGTAGTCGGGTCGGCTCAAAGCGGTTGGATTCAAGCGTCTTCATGACTGCCATCTTTTTCTTCAGGTTGTCGAGCTTTTTCTTGATCTGAGCTATTTCTTCATTGATTTTGTTGTATTTTGCCAGCTCTGTTCTGGTGTTTTTTATATTGGTATTCAGGCTGTCAACTTTATTGTTCAAACTAAAATTATAGTAGAAAAAGATGATCAGCAAAAATACGAGAGAGAGCATGAAGATAGAGACTTGGCGACGTATATTTTCTTTTTTGCGGGCTGCCCTAAATGGTAGTAAATTTATTCGTATCATTATTTGTCGTCTACTTTTCTCATCGCAAGACCCATGCTGATGGCTGCCTGGGGTGCAATTTGTTTGATAAATGCGTCATCGAAGTGTTTTTTGTCAATTTTCAAGTTTTTAAACGGATTAATCGATTCAACCTCTGCCGATGCTTCGGTTGCCAAAAGTTCACGAAATTCATCTATGTTGGCACCTCCGCCGCTGAGAATGATACGCTTAATTTGATCTTCAGGATATGTGGAATAAAAAAAGTCAAGGGCTCGTCTAATTTCCGTGCACCAATCGGTGACGACTGACGAAATAATACCCTTTAAATCCTCCTGGGTAAGCCGGTCTGGTTTATCTCCGTATTTAAACTGTTCGGCTTCTTCAAACGAACATTCTATTAATGACATTATCTTTTGATTGATTTGCCCGCATCCCAAGGAAACATCTCGCATGAACAACGACGAATTGCCTTTTAGAATGTTCAACGATGTTTTGCTAGCGCCGATATCAATGAGTGCTGTGTTTTCGTTTTGCAGGTCATAATTGGCTTCAATTGCATTCTGCAGGGCAAATGCTTCAACATCTACGATGCAAGGGTTCAATCCAGCCAGATTGACAAGGTTGATGTAGTCATTAACCATTTCCTTTTTGGCCGCTACTAGAAACACATTCATCTGACCAGGATTCGATTCGCTTTCCCCGAGGATTTGGAAATCGAGATTAACATCACTGATATCAAAGGGTATGTACTGCTCGGCTTCAAAGTGGATGGTTTCCTGAAGCTTCTCTTCATCCATGGTTTGAACACTTATTTTTTTGACGATAACCGAGTAACCACCAATTGACACTGCCACATTGGCTTCTTTGATATTGTAAGATTTAAATAGCTGTTTAATCGATTCTGCGACGGTCTCGGGATCGTTAATGGTGCCTTCCTCGATAGCCCCATGTGCTATGTCCACGATGCCAAAGCGTTTTAGCGATAGGCCTTGTTTAGTTTCTACAATCTCAGCCGCTTTTATAGACCGCGAACCGATATCGAGGCCGACGATGTGATCTTTTTTTCCAAAAGCCATGGGAGACATTTAATCCTTTAATATATATTTTTGCACGTATTTGTTTTCTTGAGGCATATATTTGCTGCCAAACCCTTATGCAATTTTTAAGCCAATACAAACTAACTGTGCTGTTAATTGATGAACATTAACTAAGTTACATTATATTCAATGGCTTATATGGCTTGCGTTTCATTTTTTGTCTGAAATAAAAAAATCATACAATTTGGCTTTAAATTTCAAGTTAGTATTTTCTCCTAATACCGTCAAAATTTTGAAATAACCGCGTAACATATTCTTTGTATCGGTTTGCTAATTTGAAACTTTAGAAAAAAAGCTTTGGTTTGACATTAGAAATGAATATCTTTAATATTACTAAATAAATTTTTCAGCAGGCTTTCATTTTGGATACTT
Organism: Desulfobacterales bacterium; assembly: GCA_050124355.1. GTDB lineage: Bacteria > Desulfobacterota > Desulfobacteria > Desulfobacterales > JAFDCJ01 > JAFDCJ01. Next base: position 22,214 of record JASFFJ010000018.1, read on the forward strand.
AATTTGTCAATGAATACCCAATCCCATCAGGAGAGCATTACGCCATTTCGGCTGGTCAAGTATTTTACTTTCACCGGTTTGATTGTTATATTTTTAGTAACGATTATACTATCGGTGCTCAACACCCATTGGGTCAAGTCGATGCAGCGACAGAAGAGTGAGGATTATGCCCACAGTCTTATCGAAAATCTGAACCACCAGGTGTTTATTCAGGTTCTCATTCCCATGGAACTTATATTCGGAAGGATTCAACTCAGCACCCGAAAACAGTTCGAACGCATGGATATGGTGGTTCGCGGCACCCTACACAGCTTTAAAGTCGAAGCACTCAACATATATAGTAAGGATAATACGATTTCCTATAGTTTTGATCCAGAATTGATCGGACGCAAAAATTTCGGTGGCACGGGTTACCATCAAGCACTTGAAGGTAAAACAACTTCCAAACTAGTTCAGCGAGGTAATTTTTTCGAGATTTCGCTCGGTTTTCCCAAAGAAGCGCGGTTGATCACTTATGCTCCGTTGCGTGCGGAACCCGAACTGTTCAGGATCACCGGCCCTGTACTTGGGGTAGTTGAAATCGTACAGGATTTATCAGAGGATTATCAGACCATATTCAGAATCCAGATACTGGTTGTGATTACTTGCGCTGTGATGATGGGGGCTCTTTTTGTTGTTCTGATTTTTGTCGTAAAGCGAGGCGAAAGTATCATTCAGAAACGGGCCCGAGAAAGGCTCCGGCTCAAAGAACGCTTAAGCCAGGCTGAACGCCTTTCCGCATTAGGGGAAATGGCTGCCGGAATATCCCATGAAATCCGCAATCCTCTGGGGATTATTAGGAGTTCCGCTGAACTTTTAAAGAAAAAATTAACCAAAATCGATCCTTCCAACTCCATGCCGGATATTATTGTCGAAGAGTCCAGTCGCCTGAACAGTATCATTACCGATTTTATTAATTTCGCTAAACCCAGGAGCCCTAAGCTGACCTTGTGTCGTATCGAAGATGTCATTGAAAAGAACATGACGTTTCTATCCATGCAGATGAAAGAAAAAGAGTATACCATAAAAAAGGACTATCAAAATTTTCTGCCAGCAATACAGGCCGATGCGGATATGCTTTACCAGTCCTTTCTAAATATCTTCCTCAATGCCATGCAGTCGATGCCCAATGGGGGGAAAATTGAGGTTGCTATTCGAACCAATGGTAAGATGATAACCATCAACTTCTGCGATGAAGGGCAAGGTATCGCCGAAGATATTCTGGAAAAGATCTGGGATCCATTTTTTACAACAAAGGAGATGGGAACAGGTCTGGGGCTTGGTATGGTAAAAAATATCATTGAATCTCATGGCGGCAATATACAAATTAACAACAGAACCCATGGCGGAACGCGAGTGACCGTAATACTGCCAGTTGAGAGCTCGGATCACCGAATGACAAGCGACGAAGAGTAATAAGTAGGTCAGGTCTGATACTTAGTAGACTATTTCAAAAACAGTTAACTTCTTTTGACTGAAGAGACACGATTATTATGGAAACTATTCTAATTGTAGATGATGAAAAAAATTATCTGCGCGTACTCAGCGCAGTATTAGAAGAAGAAGGATATGACGTCCTGACCGCTCTCAGCGGTCAGGAAGCGCTTGAAATACAGGAAACGTCGGATTTGGATCTAACTCTCACTGACATGAAGATGCCCGGCATAGACGGCATCAAGTTGCTTGAACATATCAAGTCAAAGGATCCGGACCTGCCGGTAATTATGATGACCGCCCATGGTACGGTCGATAAAGCCGTGGAGGCAATGCAAAAAGGTGCCTACAGCTATATTCTGAAACCATTCGACAACGAACGCCTCATCATTTATGTTAAAAAAGCTGTTGCTATGTTCCAGGTGGTAAAGGAAAACCGTCGACTGCGCGATGAGGTAAAATCTCACTATCGCTTCGGCAATTTTATCGGAAAAAGCAAGGCTATGCGGGAAGTATTCGAAATGATCCGGAAAGTAGCACCGGCAAACGC
>JASFFJ010000019.1:0-24215 GCA_050124355.1 Desulfobacterales bacterium
AATACGTAGGCCAACGTCAATAGACCCATTGGAAGGTGTGTATTTGATAGCATTATCAAGCAGGTTTGCAATCATCCTTTGAATCAGGCGCATGTCGCCATAAATGATGACGTTTTCGGGTGCTCTGCAATCCAGTTTAAGATTTTTATCTTCGGCCGGGGATTGGAACAAGTCGCAGGCATCGCAAACAAGACCGGCAATATCCAATTTACGGCGTTCAAGCTGACCGGCGCCGGCTTCGGTCTTGGAAATCATCAACATGGTGTTAATCATTTCCAATAGCCGGTCACATTCCTCGATGGTGCTGGCCGCCATACTCTCGTAGTCTGCGAGGGAGGATCGGGATGTCAGGGAAATTTCGGCGATTCCGCGAATTCGGGTGATTGGACCTTTGAGGTCATGGGCAATATTGTCGCTCATCTCTTTGATGCCGGATACTAGTTTCTGGATGCGGTCCAGCATCTGATTAAACGTGATCGCCAGTTGATCGATTTCATCAACGCCCTTTTTCACCGGAACCCTTTTTTCAAGACTGCCGTCTGATATTCTGCGTGCTGTTTGCGTTACCGTTTCCACTCCGACGAGTGCGCGTCTGGCCATGAACCAACCCACCACAACCGCCATAAAAAACAAGATGGCCATGGTCGTGATAAACACCCTGCGAAAGATTTCGATGATACGGGTATGGTTCTCCATGGATTGTCCCAGCTGCAACATCATTCCGGGCCCAATCATGGCGTAGAGAACGCGTATATTGTGCTTACGATCAGGGATATTGATGGTGTCGAAAAAGGATGTCCCTTCCTTCAGCAAATGGTTGACGGCACGTTTATTTATCCCGATATCGCGCCAGTAAGACATATTGGAAGAAGAAAACACCTGGCCGGTTAAATAAAGCAGGCGAAAAAAGATCTTTTTTTCTCCTGCAGCCTGGGATTCAAGAAAAGCCTGACGTTTAACAGCTTCGGTGCCCTGGGTCGACAGGATCGAAGAAAAAGTTCTAACCTCGCTTGAAAGATCCTGATCGGTCTGTTGTCGTACGACGGAAGTGATCAATAGATAAAAAAAGAAAAATGCCAGGCAGGCGGAAAGCATAAATATTCCTGCATACCAGAGCGTCAGGCGAAACGCCAGGGTGTGACGCATGCTAAGCAGGTTATTCTTTAAGGACATAGCCCACTCCGCGTACCGTGTGGATCAGCTTCTTGGGAAAACCTTTGTCGATTTTTTCCCGTAACTTGTAGATCCGGGATTCTACAACATTGGTTTGTGGATCAAAATAATAATCCCAGACATGTTCCATGATCATGGTTTTAGAAACGACCCGGCCGGCATTGCGCATCAAGTATTCGAGCAGAGAGAATTCCAATGGCTGTAGCCCGATGGTCTTACCGGCGCGCACGACTTCCCGCGTAATCAGATTTACGGTAACATCTGCCACCGTCAATTTGGTCGGCTCAGAGACATTACTGCTGCGCCGAATCAAGGCCTGGACCCTGGCCAGCAGCTCAGAAAAGGCAAACGGTTTGGTAAGGTAATCATCACCACCGGTTTGCAACCCTTTCACGCGATCGTCAACAGATCCCCTGGCGCTCAAAATAATTACCGGTGTCTCGATCTTCTCCCGCCGCATTTGATCGATAAGAGAAAGGCCGTCGAGCTTGGGAAGCATGAGGTCAATGATAGCGGCATCGTAGGGTTCGGTCAAAGCCAGATGCAATCCCATTTCGCCATCGGCGGCATGGTCGATGGCAAAGCCCTCGGCTTTGAAACCTTTAACAATGAAGGACGCAATTTTATCGTCATCTTCCACTAGCAGTATTCTCATTTTTCGTCCAGTCTCACCTTAAAATGTCAGGTGCGATATATTGCGGCGCAAGGCAAACGGCTCGGGGCTCAAGGAAATGGGAAGTTAGCAAATTGTTTTACCTTATGCCTTGCACCTTGAGCCTTGAACCCTTCTCCTCGTCCTCTCCGCCCCATGCCCTATGCTCTCCGCCCTTTGCCCTATGCCCTATGCCTTTAACCTTCCTGCTATGGCCACCCACTCATCTTGTGAAATAATTTCAAGAATTTCAAATCCGATCTTTCTCATAGCAGTCACCACCTGCGTTTCATTCTTATCAGTGATCCCCGAGCAGATAAAGATACCGCCGGGTTTCAAAACGCTATCGATCTCGTTTAGAAGGTCTAAAATTACCCGACTGAGGATATTGGCGACAACCATATCATAGGTCTCTTCGATCCCTTCCGCAAGGTTGGCACAATTTACATAAAATTGCTGGGTATCCACACTATTTCGTCTTAAATTCTCAACGGCAATATGCACCGCTGTTTCGTCATGGTCGATCCCGCAAATTTTACCGGCGCCTAACTTGGCGGCTGCGATCATCAGTATGCCAGAGCCGGTGCCGATATCTAAAAATAAATCGTCCTTTGCCAGATACGTTTCAATCAGGGAGACGCACATGGTCGTGGTCGGGTGCGTTCCGGTCCCAAAGGCCATGCCGGGATCCAGCTCGATGACCACTTCGTCGGACTTCGCCCGGTAATTCCGCCAGGTCGGCTTGACCACCATATTGCGGCCGATCTTTTGCGGCCAGAAATATGCTTTCCACGCGTGAGCCCAGTCATCTTCATCCAGCGCTTTGCAGCTTATTCTGTAGATCAGGCCGAGTTGCTCCTTGAATTGCAGTAGTTTTTTTTCAAGGATTTTGCATCGCTTCTCGAACCGTTCATCGTTGGGGAAATAACCGCTCACCGCATGATGTGCGGGCCGGTCGATAACATCTTCCGACCATCCTTCCTCGGGTTCGATACGGGGATCATCCACAACAACTCCCTGCAAACCGAAATCGTAAAACACGTCTGAGATCAGGTCGACGGCCAAATCTTTATCCGGATGGTCAAAGGCAATTTTTGTTTCAATCCATTTCATAACCCCGCTTCCGCATCCCCTCAATTACTCAATTCATAAGCCACCGGCTTGTCCGGTGAGAATTTAAAAGGTTCTACCGTTACAGCGAGGGCATGCTCGATGGGTGCAAATCTGATCGATGCCGTCGGCTTATGAAGTGAGATAAATTAGCGGCCATCAGCAGAGGTAGCCCCGGCTCCTTCCTGTGGCCTCTCTCATGCCCCTAGCTCTGCTGCTGGTCGCTGATTGTCTTCAGCTTCGACGGTATTGTGAATCTTTTGAAACCTGTCAGCTTTTGGAAAACCGACCCGACAATAGCCTCGTGTATGCCATCGGCGATCAGCATCTGATCTTCTATCGACCAGGCCTTGGATAGGCTTATAGTGACTAGCGGCATAATACTCCTCCTGTATTGGTTGGACTCAATTCATAAACCACCGGCTATGCCGGCGGCTTTTGAATTGAGATCGACATTTTACATCATTCTGATTTCTTGTCAAGATCACCGCCGGGGTGGAGCCAGAGTAATGTCAAAGTAAATTCCAAAGCAGTTTCCTCAGAAGGTTTTCTAAGACAATTAAATCACAAATCTCAATTGCTTAAAATAATTGTACAAAAAAGATGTAATAATGTTAGAATGTTGATGTATTGTTTTGTTTCGAAGCGGATATCATCATAATGAAGAATCAAATTGGAAGATCTGAAAGTCGCCGAATGCTTAACTCACTTTAACCCAATGATTCGAGGAGGGCATCATGGAGCAGATCAAAGTAACTAAATGGAAAAGCTGTTTCCTGAGGACACTTTGGATATCTATTCTCTGCTTTTCAATGGTTTTGTCTCCGACCTTTGGGACTCAGGCCGCCAATGAGAAAAAAGTAGCCCTTGTCATGAAGGCGCTTACCAACCCCTTTTTCTCGACAATGGAATCGGGCGCCAAGAAATATGCACAGCAAGAGAACATTCCCCTGGAAGTCTTTGGTACTGAACGGGAAACCGATGTCGAGCGTCAGATCGGAATTGTTGAGAACCTCATTTCCCGAGGTTTTGGTGCCATTGTAATTGCCCCCGTTGATTCCAAGAAACTGGTTCCGATCTGTGCGAAGGCCTTGGAAAAAAATATCGTGGTGGTCAACATCGACAATCCGCTTCATAAGGAGACCATGGCGCAACAAAACCTATCCATTCCCTTTATTGGTTCCGACAGCCACGCCGGAGCCAAATTGGTGGGCGCCTATATAAAGAAAAAATTAAAGGGGCGCGGGCGCGTCATCATTATCGAGGGCATTCGGGGAGTGGAAAACGCTGATCAACGCAAGGCCGGCTTTATTGAAGCCGTAACCAAAGATAGCGCGATCAGCGTGGTTGCCACCGGAAGCGCGAACTGGCATACCGATGAGGCCCTTTCCTTAACTGTAGATTTACTTCGCCTCCACGGCCTTGTGGACGCAATCTTATGTGCCAATGATAAAATGGCGATAGGGGTCTTACAGGCATTGGATCTCATGGATCTAACGGACAAGGTCCTGATCGGCGCCTACGACAATATTGAAGAAGTTCGTAACGAAATGCGTAATGGCCGTATTCAGGCAACTGTAGAGCAGCATCCCGAGCTCATGGGTCAATATGGTGTTCAGCTGGCCTGGCAGGCATTGAACGGGAATAAAATTCCAAAGTACACATCCACCCCCCTGGATTTGGTTACCCATGAGACTTTCGGAAAGAAGATTGCGCTTTTCATCTCCCATCTTAAAAATCCCTTTTTTAAGACGTTATATCAGAGCGCTCAAGAAGCCGCCGATCTTTTCGGTATGGATTTAATTGTTTCTGACGCTCAAAATGGCGATGCCCGGCAATTAAGTGCCATGCTAAACACGGTCCAGGCAGGAGCGTCCGTTTTAGTCATTAATCCAGCCAACTCCCACACCATAGCACCGGGTATCGAGCTCGCCAACGAAAAGAAAATTCCGGTAATTACCGTCGATCGTAAAAGCGCGGGGGGAGAGATCGTCTGCCACATCGAGTCCGACAATATTAGAGGGGGCAGGATGGCCGGCAAATCCTTGGTGCGTTATCTCGGCGGCAAGGGACGGATAATTGAGATAGAAGGTATTCCAGGCACCTCGGCCGCCCAGGAAAGGGGGTTAGGCTTTAATCAGGTGATATGGGAACATTCCCAAATGAAAGTGGTGGCGCGAGAAACCGCCCATTTTGACAGAAAAAGGGCCCAAGAAACCATGTTGCGGCTATTACAGACAGGTGTCAATTTCGATGCCGTCTTTGCGCACAACGACAATATGATACTCGGTGCCTTGGAGGCTATGGAATCTGTCGGATACACTCTCCCCCGGGTATTGATCGGTTTTGACGCCATTCGGGAGGCGGTTCGTGCCGTTGAACAAGGCAAATTAACCGCAACCATCGCCCAGCGCCCGGAACGCATGGGGCGCTTAGCGATTCAGAGTGCTGCTCGAATCCTGAGAGGAGAGCAACTACCTTCTGAGATACCAGTTGAATTGGAACTGATCGAAAAATAGGAGTTTCCCATGCTCCGTAGCGTAATTCATAAATTCTATTTGATCGGCGGTCTTCTCGTCCTATCATTTTTAATCGGATATGCACAACTGGCTTTTTTTCTGCGTCACGAAACTCAAAGTGCTGCCCGCGGGCAGAAAGCAGTGTTCCTTGAGAGAGAGATTCGCTCCCTCAAGGAAAATTTTATTGAAATGCGACTCTGGGAAAAAGCGCTCTTTTCTCAGGAACATCCCGAAGCAGACAAGAAATTTCGCAAACTCATGGATTTGATTACCAAAAATCTGGCATTCCTGAGTAGTTATCAGACTGGTCCAGATATCCAAAAATTGCTCGTCGATATATCGAAATTGGTCACCCAATACGAAACGGATTTCAACCGCATCATTCAGCTTAGAACCGAGCAACGCCTGGGCCAGACACTACTTGATTCAGATTACCAATCTTTGGTTTCCAGTGTTCTAAGGAGCAACCAAATCAGTCTATTACGGCCATTATTTAATCTTTCACATTTTCAAAAAAATTATCTGTCGAACCACCGCGAATCAGAATACCATGCTCTCAACGTGGTCATGGGATCTCTGGAAAACAGGTTATTGCGAGAAGATCTGATGGACGAGCGCCTGAAGGGATACATCAACACGTATCGGAAAATACTGGATCAAGATTTCGTTCTGGAAAAAGAGATTCAAGCACTCAGCCTCCATTTCGATAGCATCAGCCTGTCGCTCAGCGGTCATTTCGTGCGCATTTCAAACTTGGCAGGTGATATTTTAAGAACTGAATTTAAAAGCACCGCTAAGCTTCGCAATCAACTAAATCGATCTTTTATCATTTCAATGGCCCTGAGCGCATTTTGTGTTTTATTGATATTTGCGGTAATGGCGCGCCAGATCGTCCACCCTGTCAGAGCCATCGCCAAGGTCGCCGAGGATGTGAGATTCGGTAATATTGGCGCACGCTTTATCGCCAAGGGAAGACAGAAAGATGAAATCATCCGATTAGGATTAGACTTCAACCGTATGCTAGACACCCTCGATAAAAACAATGAACAACTCGTTGCCTACCAGAACGACCTTGAAAACAAGGTCAGTGAACTTGCTTCACGGGAAGTGGAGCTCCAAAACCATCGGCAGCATCTGGAAGAACTCGTCGAGGAGCGGACGGTTGATTTGAAGAAGATAAATTTAGAACTGCAGCAGGAAATCGATGAACGCGAAACGACCGAAGAAGCCTTGCGTCTTGCTCACAGAGACCTTGCCAGGAAAGCCTCCGACCTGGAAGATGCCAACAAAGAGCTTTCGCAGTTTGCATATGCCATATCCCACGATATTATGACACCTCTGCGCGCAATCCACAACTACGCCGATTTCTTACGGGAGGACCTTGAAGCGACCCTAGAGGGGAATCATAAAAAATATCTTAACGGTCTCGTCAGCGCCGTCGGGCAAGGTCAGGAACTGGTCGACGATTTGTTGGAACTCTCACGAATCAGCGATACCAGCGGACAGAACGCGACCATCGATGTCGGGCCGTTTCTTCATGAATTGATCGACGTTCTGGATCTGTCCTCTGATGTCACAGTGGTGCTGGGAGATAGCTGGCCGAGCATTGATGCCAAACGTTCGCTTCTGCGGCAGATCTTTCAGAACCTTATCATCAACGCGATTAAATTTAACCGTTCTTCAGATAAACGGGTGGAAATCGATTGGCGCCCGGTCGGACAGGAACGCTATGAGTTTTGCGTGCGTGACAACGGCATTGGGATTAAACCACGCCACCACGAGCAAATATTTCGCGTATTCCAGCGCCTTCATACGCGGGAGGAGTACGAGGGTACCGGTATTGGCCTTGCCATCGTCAAAAAAGCAATAAATAAATTGAACGGTTCAATTGATATACAATCAGAGTTTGGGAAAGGAAGTTCATTTTGTGTAACCCTTCCCAAAACACAGAAGGAGATATAAAATGAGCAAGAAACCCTTCGGAGTTCTCATGGCTGAGGACGTATCACATGACATAATTGCCACCCAAAGGGCCTGGAAGAAGTCACACATACTCAATCCACTCTTTATCGTCAAAGACGGAGAGGAGTGTTTAGACTTTCTCCACCAGCGGGGAAAATATTGCGACCCTGAAACCGCCCCCCGACCAGCGATTCTGTTGCTAGATATCAAGATGCCTAAAATGGATGGTCTTGCTGTCTTAAAGCACATCAGAGAAGACGAAGAACTCCGTCGTTTACCCGTTATCATGCTCACCTCTTCCAAGGCCGAAGAGGATCGTCTCAAAAGCTACGACCTCGGCGTTAATGCCTACATCGTAAAGCCGGTGGGTTTCGAAAACCTATCGACCGCAATCAGAACCATTAATCTTTTCTGGGAGTTGGTCGAACTTCCGGGAGGACACCATGAATTCAAATGAGACACCTTTGACCCTTCGCATTTTGTTGGTTGAAGATAATTCACACGACCGCACGGCCTTCTGTCGCGCCCTCCAAAAAGGGCAGCTGTCTTGTGAGATCACGGAGTGCGTCCGGGCGGAGGAGGCTCTACAGTACCTTCGTTCCGATGATGGGTCGTTTAACCTGATGGTCGTCGACCATGGTCTGCCCGGCATATCCGGTTTGCAGTTGTGCAAAGAACTAATCGGTGCAAAAACATACCTGCCGCTGGTGCTCTTAACCGGCGCAGGATCACAACAACTTGCAGTGGAAGCACTGAAGGCGGGCGTTTATGACTATATAATCAAAGATCCCGGCCGGGACTATCTATCACTGTTGCCCGTAGTGCTGCCGGATGTGGTGCGGAGGCATGGAGAGCGCTTGGCTCGGGAGCAGGCGGAGGATGCGCTACGTAAGGCCCATACTGAGTTGGAAATGCGGGTTGCGCAAAGAACCACCGAACTTGCCCGCGCCAATCAGGAATTGCGCGGCGAAATATCTGATCGTCAGCGGGTGGAAGAGGCACTGCAGGAATCTGAAGAAAAATATCGCATCTTGATTGAAAACATTCAAGATGGGGTATTTTTGATGCAAGATCTCAAGATACGATTTGTTAATGATGCCTTCGTAAAAATGGTGGGTTACACGGTGGATGACGTTGCCGGGATGGATTTTCGACAATTTATTGCCCCTGAAGATGTCGACAAGGTTGTGGCTTGGTATCGGCGAAGACAAGCCGGGAAAAAAGTCCCCAGTGACTACGAATTTCGTTTGTTACATAAGGACAATGACATACGCGTCTTTGCCAATATGAGTGTGGGTTTTGTCGATTTTCAAAAAGATATCGCCAGTATGGGAACGGTTAAGGATGTCACTGAACGCCGGCTGGCGGAGAAAGAACGCCGACGACTGGAGGACCAGTTGATCCATGCCCAAAAAATGGAAGCCGTCGGCACCATGGCCGGTGGCATTGCGCACGACTTTAATAATCTGCTCATGGGGATCCAGGGGCGCACCTCCCTTATTATGTTTGATATTGATCCAGCCCATCCTCATATCGAGCATCTCAAAGGAATCGAGGACTGTGTTAAAAGTGCTGCTGCTCTTACTACCCAAATTTTAGGCTTTGCAAGAGGAGGTCAATATGAAGTTAAACCGACCAATTTAAATGAACTGATTGAATCAAACTCGCAGATGTTCGGACGAACAAAAAAAGAAATTAACATTTGCAAAACGTACCAGAAATCTATCTGGACCGTTGAGGTGGACCAAGGACAGATCGGACAGGTTTTAATGAATCTTATTGTCAACGCCTGGCAGGCCATGCCCAATGGGGGATTGCTCTCAATAGCAACGGCGAATACTACCCTCGACTCGAAATATGTAAAGCCGTTTCAGCTTGAACCCGGCCGCTATGTAAAATTATCCGTGACGGACACCGGCGTGGGTATGGATAAAAAAATCCAAAAAAGGATATTTGAACCCTTTTTTACAACCAAAGAAATGGGTCGGGGCACCGGGTTGGGACTTGCTACGGTATACGGGATTATAAAAAATCATGACGGATTCATTGAGGTCAAAAGCAAAAAAGGCGATGGTACCACTTTTGATGTTTACCTTCCGGCAACTGACATGGAAATCGTGGAAGATAAAAGGCGGGAAGAAGCATTGCTGCGAGGGTCTGAACATGTTCTGCTTGTTGATGACGAAGATCAGATCGTCGATGTTGGAGAAAAGATATTGGCTCGAATGGGGTATAGCGTTTTGGTCGCCCGAAGCGGAAAAGAAGCGATTGAAATCTATCGCCGGAAAAAAAACGATATCGAAATGGTCATTCTGGACATGATCATGCCGGATATGAGCGGCGGAGAGACCTATGACAGACTGCGCCAAATGAATCCAGATATAAAAGTACTTCTATCAAGCGGCTACAGCCTCAGGGGACAGGCGAAGGATATATTGGCACGGGGTTGTAGCGGGTTTATTCAGAAGCCGTTCGATATGAACGCGTTATCAAATAAGATGAGAGAAGTCTTAGAAGGGTAACGCCGCCCAAAAAAATAAAAATTGGTGAATTATTTACTTCCGCGCCTCATTAATTTTCTGCTGAGCGGGCACGCCTCTTAAGGATTGAGCCCAAAGCCCGCCTGAATATATCCTGTCCCTAAACAACCCGCCAGAGAGCAAAAAAATCTGCATACAAAGTTTACAAATACTTCTTTAGAGAACAAACCAACTTGACACATAGCAAAGCTTTTTTTTGATTTTATAATATATCCATTGATGCCCGTTCCCAAAATTTTGGGTTTAATATCAAAAGCATATAACAATAAAATTAGATTTCCAATCGCATTATCCCTACCATGGCACACTATTTGATATCCACTTCTCCAAGTTCATCCAAAACAGATCGGCTTCGGTTCAACGTTGAACGAAGCATGCATCCGCACACGTTTGTTTTGGGCGTCAAAATAAACTCAATGGAGGTGTACCATGATGGAAAAACAACTGAAAGGTGAATTATCGAAGATTTCCAAGGTTCAGGAGATGCGGCAAGAAGAGCTTCTTCAAAAACAAAATGTGGTAGGGGTGGCCTTAGGGCATAAAATGAAAGCCGGCCGCGATTTAGGGGACAATTGTCTGACGGTGTTCGTCGAGCACAAACTGGATAAAGATTTGATACCCAAAGACAGCTTGATTGCCCCTGAAATTGACAAATATAAAACCGATGTAGTCGAAACCGGTGTAATTTTTGCCGGGACCGAGTTGATGAAACAGCCGGCGAAACAAGCCGAAGAAGAGGCGGGTATTTTGACTCTGAAACGCCGAATGCGTCCGGCGGAAGGTGGGGTCAGCGTCGGGCATTTTGCAATTACCGCCGGAACCATTGCGACGGCTGTGTATGACCGCGAACCCTTTCCGGGTATACCGCGACGGTACTATATACTCAGCAACAACCATGTCCTGGCAAACTCTAACAATGCCAACATAGGAGATGCCATCCTGCAACCGGGACCTTTCGACGGCGGCGTGCTGCCCAGTGATCTGATTGCGCACTTGTCCCGATTCGTTCCCATTCGTTTCGACGGCTCGTGTAATTTTGTCGATGCGGCCATCGCCGAGGGACAATTTCATGATCTGGACCGAGAGGTTTATTGGATCGGTTATGTAAAAGGATTGGCTTCCGCGGAAATTGGCATGCTCGTCCAAAAAACCGGACGAACCACCAGCTATACCACCGGCAAGGTGACAAACATCAATGCTACGGTCAACGTGAATTATGGCGGTGGACAAGTGGCGACCATGTGCCGCCAAATCATCACTTCAAACATGTCGGCGGGCGGCGATTCCGGCAGCCTGCTTCTCGATATGGAAGAAAATGCGGTGGGTCTGTTGTTTGCCGGTTCATCGCAGATAACCATCCATAACAATATCTTTTTTGTCCAGGCATTGCTTGGAATAAGGATCATCTAGATGATACTTTTTTAATTCGACAAAAAGGGAGGTGGTTTTTTGCCGGCTCCCTTTTCCTATTTTCAGGATAGATCGAAAGTGGAGACTAATTGGGGCGATGCGGGATGCAAGTATGGGTCGCCTGTGGCCGCAAATGAAGTCTTGCTCGTTTTAACCCGTTCGATTATAGTGGCCCGTAAAGCGATCTAATCCTATGTTTTACAAACCGCAGCCGCAAACAAACAACAAACAGGTCAGTATGAACTCGTTTCGGGTTAAATTAAATTTATTTCCAATAGGGAGGCTTTAACCATGAATTCGGAAATTTTAAATGCCGTCGACAAAGCCACTCGCTGGATGCAATATGATGGTGTCGAGGGGGTGGCTCAGGGCAAAAAGGACGACAAGGCATGTATAACGGTTCTTGTCTCACGTCCGCCGACTGAACTTACCACCAAGATCCCGGCCACTTTCGAGGGATTTCCAGTGGTCTTCGAAGAGGTCGGGCTCCTTTCCGCCCAGTGACTCGCTATATCTTCGCTCTGGTACTACTAGTGTACATTGTGAAGGTCAAGTTTATCTTAAATCTCATAGACCCTGTAAAGCTCAGGTATTATTATCTTCCCTTTGAAGCTCATTTGGGCCTCACGCTGGAGTTCCTCGGGCAAGGGTCCCTGTCTGACATCAAAATGGCATAGAAAAAGGGTATCAACACCGGCTTTTTCTGCAGTTTCCCCTGCTTGAAAGGCTGTAGAATGACCATCTTCATTCAATATTCTTCGGTTACGATCGCTGCCGGTGGCTTCGTGGACAAGGGCCGTTGCATCGGATGCTTCTTTAATCACTCTATCAGACGGGGCCGTATCTGACGAGAAAACCAAAGACGCACTCGCAGTGGATATTTTTATACCGGATGTTTCAATGGAGTGATTGACTGGAAAAAGAGCGACCCTCATCCCGGGAATTTGGTCAAAGGTAGTGTTTCCCCCGCAAACCCACTCAATCGGAAAGGTCCCCATACCGGGTAAAATGAGGAAAAGCTCAAGTAGTTGTTTTGCCTTTATCTCGGTAGCCCTGTTGCAGATGATGGGCAGGGGTTTTTTTCGCTTTTTCAGCAACAGGTTTTGAATCAGAACCGGCAGGGCGTGCATATGATCCGGATGGGCATGGGTCAGGATGAGCGCATCAAAATCCGATACCGCGACACCAATTCTGAGTAGATATTGGCAGGGGCTTCCCGAGGCATCAACCAGAATAGAAGCCGGCTCCTCAATGACGGAGAAAGAGATGTTGGTGTTGTCTGCCGTTTGAACAGCACCTGTCGTACCGAAAAAAATAAGTTTCATAGATGCCTAACCGTCGAAAACGCAAAGGTCAGATTTGCAAGCGCGATGGGTTTCCTAAAAAATTGAAGGAAATTGCGGCCTGTCGGTTTTCCGGCCGGGTTATTCCCTCAGAACCGGAAGCTGATCGGGATCAATGTAGATTTTGACGGTTTCTCCGACAGCCCGCTTTCGGCGTACATCGCCCTTGGCCCTGATAATGGATTCCCCCAAGGCAAGCTGGTAATCGATTAATTCCCCCACATAGGTGGCCCTATCTACCCGGGCATCAAAAATATTTAAATCTCCGTGAGGCGTTGAAGCCTGAGACGGCCCGAGAAACTCAACATTTTCCGGTCTGACGGCCACATCCACGTCTTGGCCCTTCTCCAGTCCCAGTCCTCTGCCATGCAGGATCAATCCACCATTTGTCGCCACAGCGGCATAGTCGTCGGAGATGTTTTGTATGTTCCCGCGGATGAAGTTCGTCGTGCCCATAAAGCCGGCAACGAACTTGTTGACCGGGCGGGAATAAATCTCCGCGGGCGTGTCCAGCTGAATGAGTTTGCCTTTATTTAAAACGGCAATGCGGTCTGAGATGACCATTGCTTCGGTTTGATCGTGCGTAACATAAATGGTGGTTATCCCATACTGTTTGTGCAGCTGGGCGATCTCAAATCTCATCTGCTCGCGCAGCAAGGCGTCCAGGTTGCTCAAAGGCTCGTCCAGAAGCAAAATATCTGGTTCGAGCACCAGGGCCCTGGCCAAGGCCACACGCTGCTGCTGACCACCGCTTAATTGTCGGGGATAACGGTCTTCGAGCTCCTCCAGTTTTACGATGGTCAGGCCTTCAGCCACTTTTTTGCTGATCTGAGCCTTTGGCATTTTTTTCAGCTGCAGACCAAAAGCCAGGTTTTGAAATACGGTCATGTGAGGCCAGAGGGCATAATTTTGAAACACCAGTCCGATGCCCCGCTTTTCGGGTGGTATGTCTGAAATTCTCCGCTCACCGATATAGATGTCACCGCTGTCGGGAGCCACAAACCCTGTAACGGCCCGCAGCGTCGTCGTCTTGCCGCACCCCGACGGACCCAGCAGGGTTAATAATTCCCCGTCCTCCACTGTCAGGTTCAAGTTGTCGATGGCCCGCAGTTTCCCATATGTTTTTACAATATTGACCAACCGCAGATCGGGCATTGATAAAATTCCTTCGATTTACATGCGTTACTGTCGTCTTTACCCCATTCCACCGACATACTCGGCTTTCAGTACACGCTGTATCAGGACCATAAAAAGAACGCTGGGAATCAACAAGATGATGGCGATCACCGAAGCAAACTGCATGTTGTAGCCGCTGGAAGAGTAAAGGGTCATGGGCAGTGTATTGACAAAGGGTAGCCCCACAAAGAAGGTACCGGTAAATTCATCCAACGACGTAATAAAGACAAATACAGCGCTGGCCAGCAGCCCGGGGGCCGCCAGGGGAAGCGTTATCTTGTAAAAAGCTTGGAACCGGCTGGCCCCGACACTCCTGGCAGCCTCCTCCATGTAAGGCGGAATCGATTTAAAGGTGGCATTGGTGATCCAGACACCGAACACCAACCCAACCAAAATGTGAACCAGAATCACCCCGGGTACGGTCCCGGCCAGACCCAGCTTGGTAAAGGTACGCAACAAATTTACAAAAATCGGCTGTTGCGGAAAGGCGTTGGGCATCAAAAACAAAAACAAGATAAAGGCCCCGAAGGGTATGCGGTATTTGGCCAGGGCATATCCGGCCGGAATAGCAATCAGCATCGATATGACGACGACGATAATGGCAATCATCAAACTTAAGAAAAAGGCCGGAACAATACTGACCGCACCGATGGCCAGGCTTTTCTGCAAGCCTAAAGCCTGTTTCCAGTAGTCAAGACCCAGCTTCTGAGGCAGGGTACTTGGCCAGTACCAGGTCTCGGCAATGGACCAAATAAACAGGCTCATCATGGGCCAGATGACGAGCAGAAAAACGAATATAAGGAAAATAATCTCTACCGATACGATCAGTATTTTTTTGTTGAACATTATCGCTCCTCGAACGATTTGGCTTCGGCCATCTTTTTTACGCTGGAACGAAGATAGTAGATAGCGGTGAAGAAAACCAGGAAGTAGGAAAAAACGCCGAGGCTATTGGCGACACCGAAATCTCGAAAATAGTTGACCCGATGCGCAATGTCAACGGTGATGGTTGTCGGGCTTTTTCCCCCGATCAACATATAGGGCAGCGTAAAAGTGCCAACGATCTGTGAATAAACCAGGACCAGCGCCACCATGATACTCGATTTGCTCATGGGGATCAGAATGCGTGTGATGATTTTGAAGAGCCGCGCACCGGCGCTGCGAGCTGCCTCAATATAGCTGTCGTCGATCATCTGAAAGCCGCCATGAATGATGAGCACGGAAAACGGCACCATCTTCCAGATGAATCCGAAGGAGAGACCCGAAAAATTAAAAAGTTGCAGCGGTTGATCAATATCGATCAGGCCCAATTTGGCCAACGCGATGTTTAGTAGCCCGTGAGGGGCCAGAAAGCTGTTCATCATCTGGGCCACCACCACAAAGGGAATAAATATCGGTATTTTGTAAAGACCGGATAGTATCGTGGAGATCAAACCACGCCTAAAACGCAGATAAACAGCCAGCAGCACTGCCAGGGCGCCCGTTATCGCTGTGCTGAAAACTGTCACACCGAAAGTGAAAACGATATCTTTAAGATACAGATCCCAGGTTTTGACATAATTTGCAAAGGTTATGCTTCCGTCCGGTCCTATCAGGCTCCTGGTAAAGGAAGAAATAAACGGATAGGCATACATCAGCAGCATGAAGGTAACCGCCGGCAGCAGCAACAGCAGGTAAGGAGGGAATCTGAAGTCCCGCCTTACCTGTTTTTTGGCTTCCATCGGCTACTTAACCCACTTCTCATAGCCTTCAAGAATAGCACTGAAATAATCGGCCAACGGGAAGGCCCGTCCCTTCTTGGCCAGATCGGCGGGGGTCACATCTCCGTAAATCTTGTCGAAGACATCCTGAGGGATCGAACCCTTGAGTTGGCTTCCATCAATTCCGGGATACCAGTTGAACCGCATCACGATATCCTTGGCCTGAACAGCGGGGCTGGTGATAAATTCGACAAACTTCTTGGCTTCCTCGGGATTGGAGGCTTTCTTGGGGATGACGAAATACATGGGTTGGCCGGGCATTCCCGGCTCGGGCAGGACCATCTTGATCTTCGGATCCAGCTTGCCCTCATTCATAAAGGTAAAGAACATATCCACCCATACCGGACCCATCCAAATCTCGCCCCGGTTTAAGGCGTCCAACGTCCCGACGTTACCGGCTGTAAAGGATACATTCTTATTGAATTTGGCAAGATCATTATAGGCCGATTCCCAGGTACCAACCTCGGATTCATCAAAGGGTCCGGTCACGGCGTATTTTTCATATTTTCCCGTTTTCCAGTAGATCCAACCCACCGTAAAGGAAACGCCTGACATACCGCCCTTGATCCCGTTGTACCCGAACTTGCCCGGATTTTTCTCGACCCACGCTACCAGTTCTTCATAGCTTTTGGGAGGATCTTGGACATACTCAGGATTGTAGGCCAGCGCGGTCTGGCTGTGGAACATGGGCATAACGTAGCCCTCCACGTTCACGCCCAATGATGATTTGGCAAAGGGAGATGTCACATACTGCCAGGTATCGAGATCTTTGGCATACGGCATCAGCAGGTCTTTCTCCATCGCCCATTTCAAAAAAATCTGGTGGACCATGGCCACATCCACATCCCAGGTATCTTTACCGGATTCACTCTCTGCCAGGATTTTTTCAAAGATCCTTTGGGAACCGGCATTACCGGGGCCCGTGTGAACCGTCATCAGTGAGACGTCGGGATATTTTTTTGAAAACTGGGGCCCGACCACGTTTTGTCCCAAAGCGAGCATGTTCACATCTCCGGCGGTCATATAAACGACTTTTACTTTTGCGGCCGCCTCCTCATGCATGCCTCCGTATAAAACCAGACCTGTTGCGAGGATGGAAACGAGTAGCAAAACCAAACGACGATCTTTCTTTTTCATCTTTACCTCCTTTCTGAGTGTTATCAGGTAAACATCGCAACCATTGCCCCCAAGGCACGGGTGGTGTTCAGCGTATTTGGCGGCTAAACAAACCACTCGATACATCCAAATCCGAGGTGTTCCCACATCTTTGAACTCAAAAAATTAATTGGAAGATGAGATTTAAGATTATTTTTCCGGTCTCGGCTGTGTTAATGTGGAATTACATTAAACACTTGCGTTATCAAAAGTCAAGCCAATGATTGCCTTGATCTCTGAATTCCCAGCCTGGACAAGGTTAGCCGGTCGTAGCGCAGCGAAGATCCTGCTCGCGGGGTTGAGACGAAGTGTAAATCCCGATTTATCGGGGAATTGCATATTGACGATTTAAGCTTGAAGATTTGTGGTATCGTAGTGGAATTTTAGTTAACTTATTTTGTGAGCCAATCTATGTTTACAAACTTATCTACATTCTTAAATTCAGGATCACCGGTCAGGATAACGGCATTTTCTCGCTGGGCCGTGGCAACCACAAAACAATCTGCAAAAGAAAGCGCATACTGAGCTTTTATTTTAGAAGCAGAAATAACCGCATTAAAATCATTTGAGATCATAGAAATGGGCAGCCCTGCCAGAATAGTGTCAAGAAAATATTCGGCCTTCCCAAAACCGCGTTTTCGATAGAGAATGTAGTAGGTTTCACCGATATTTAATTCATTCATCAAAACAGGACGGCCGGATTTTTGAGCATTTGCTAAAACATTGCGAACTTTCTCAAAGCCATCTTCTTTATTTAGATAAGCTAACAACGCATAGCTATCCAACAATCTTTTTTTCTTCAAGGTGTTTATCCTTTTCCCGGTGCTCAGTTAAAGCCTTGGTAAGTGAAGATTTCTCTTTGAAAATTCCGCAAAAAGCCTCCACCGGATCGTCCGGCAGCGGCGTGAGGAGCACCTGATCTCCTTCAGCTTTAACGGCCAGCCTTTTCCCTGCAACAATCTTCAACCTTTTCCTAATTTCTTTCGGGATAACGATTTGGCCTCTGCTCGACGCAGTTACAACTTGCATCATAAACCTCTATTATTGTGTGAATTGATCAAATTGAATCTAACATTCATCATTTTCGTCTTATTTAATTAAAATTAGCACAACATCTCAATTTTGTCAATCATTCTTAAAATCGTATTATTTTTTTTAATTAATTTTATTTTTATTGATTAACAAGACAAAGTGCGATCCGACTTGGCGTGTGAATATCGACGAATTCTGTCCAAACCCAAGAAAGGCCACAAAACCGTACATCTTCCACCACAGATTGCCATGAAACTATCTATTTATCGAGGTATGCGAGATCAAGGCATAACCGAAGCAGCGCTGGGTGAATGAATTGAAAGAGTATAAATCCAAACGAAAATACACCCCTTTTGGTGTAAAATACACAGATGGCCCCTATTAACTTATTGATATAATTAAATTAGGTTCGATTATGAGTTGTTATCTTCCCAAAATCTTCCTTTGGTGGATTGAAATAACCAAACTTTAATTTCGGAAACTGCTTGCGGATTTTATCAAGTAGTCTCTCCATCCCAATGGGCTCGCCATGGGTTGCGATCCCATCCATCTCCTTCCAATATCGAATGGGATCGAAATTCAGGTTGCGCCACTGGATCATGTCAATCGGATGTCTTTCCAAAAACCGCACCAGGGCGTCAACTTCCTCTGGGGTGTCACTAAATCCCGGGCAATTGAGGTAGTTGATGGCGACAAACTTGTCGTGCGCCAGTGTCGTATCGATGCTTTTTAAGACTTCGGCAAAACGGTATCCTTGGGGCCGAAAATATGCATTGTAGCATTTTTCCCGCACACTGCTCATGCTGATTCGAACGCTGTCCAGCCCGGCATCAAAAAGTTGCTGCAAAACCTCAGGCCGGCTGCCATTGGTGTTCATATTGATCGTACCTTCCAATGTTTTTAGGCGAATTTGTCTGATGGCCGGTTCAATCACCTCAACCGTCAGCAGGGGATCGCCCTCACAGCCCTGGCCGAAGCTGACCACGCCTTTTGGCACCCGCCGAATGTGTGCTAGGGCCACTTCTGCAATTTCCTGCGGCGACGGTGTAAAGCCAATGCGATCCTGGCTGTGGGGAATATCGCTGTTTTTTTGAAGCGACAGGCAGCCCAGACAGCGCGCATTACATTGCTTAGCCGTCGGCAGGGGCGCCTCGTAGCGGCCCAAAAAGAAATTTTTCCCAGCCGGACACCCATATGTCAGGGCACACTTTTCAAGGTGCGCCCGCAGACGGTTTCCCGGGATTTGCTTGCGCATCCGCTCGACGCCGATCACGACATCTTTGCGCTGCATATGCCGGAGGTCCTGGCGCGGTTCGGGATCTACCAATACGACTGCAGACCGGAAACGGTTATTGAGCCATCCAACGGCCCCATAAGAAAACAACGGCAAGGTTTGCGCCATCCGAGTTTCGCGATAGGCACTGACGCGGGTAATAACGTATCCCGGTGAATTGAAGGCCGCTACCGGAAAAATGTTTTCTCCCGGTGTATGCGGATTTTTTCCCAGGGTTTCGAGCCGGCCGGTTTTGATATTCAGCAGAACAGGTTGTCGATCGGGCAAATACATCAGTTCGCTGCCGTAAGGCATGGTGCAGGCTTGCTCCTTGGATAATGGTTGCAGCCGGGGCCCTGCCATCCCTACGGCCGCATAGCCATCCAGCTCGAATATCTCGCCGGCCTGATTGGCAACCAGCGCGGTTAGCAAGTGAGTTTTTGTACGGTCCGATTTTGGCATGCTGAAATTCCCCCGGCACCAACTCCGGCGACGATGAATTGATTCTAATTCAAAAACAATATTCAGTTTACTGGTAGCAAAAATTTACACAGCTGATACGATACCATTTAGTTCAGTAGCGGCATTATCGCAAGTAACTTTTTAACCCGATCAGCGATATCCAACGGAGCGTGGCCCAAACCCTGCCGGGGTCCGTTTTCTCATCTCGGCTCTGCTGGTGGTTGCAGTCTAAATTCTGACCTCTAAATTCTGACCTGCGTTATATAGATGTTTGGATTTTGCCCCTTTTTGATTTAAATCAAGGCAATCCACCCACTATTCGGGTATATTAGTGCCCAATTTATATAAGATCGCCCGACTTAGGCACTCATTAATTAATTTCCAAGATCAGAGGCCTTCTATCATGTGGACGGAATTACAAAATTTAAAGGAATCAAACGAGTTTTTAAATCTTTTGCTCGATAATATAAACTCAGCGGTCCTCATCGCCGATGAGAATCTGAAGATCCATCAGTTCAATAACTCTTTTCTCGATCTCTTCGACAAAGCGACGGAATCCGCGCTGGAAGCAAGTTTTGGCGAAACCGTCGGGTGCGTTAACGCCATTTTAGAGAATAAATCCTGCGGAGAAACCTCACAATGTTCCCAATGTGTTCTGCGAAGTTCTCTTATTCACAATCTCATCGACCGTGCCCCGGTGGACAACCAACCCCTGAATCGTATTTTTTACATCAACGGTCGACCCGTTGAGAAGCATTTCCAGTTCAGCACCCGTCCGATTAAATTTCAGGGACGCAAAATGTTCTTAATCATCATTTATGATGTTACCGATATAGAACTGCAAAAATCGGTCAGCGGTCAATAAACCTGCAAACCGGTGACAAAATTTTATTGTATACGGATGGGCTCATTGAAAATCGCAATTCAGCCGGAGCATATTTCGGCGAGCAGCGATTTTATGACATTGTAAAAAAGCATCGCAACGAATCCGTTCAGAAAATAGTGGAGACCATATACGCGACGGTCAAAGAATTCGGTCAGCAGGCAAAACCGGAAGACGACATTAGTATTTTGGGTGTGGAATATTGCGGTTAGGCTGTAGCCCAGAAATGTATACAAATTTAATCGAAACTACTTACCTCATTGACATCCTCTATCTTAAAATATCTTTTATTGGCTGATTAGTTGATTGGTTAAGTATTTGTAAATATTATTTTATTCTGTATTTACAGAATATTTGGACGCTTTGTGTTTCGAAAATCGTGAGGTTCCGAAATATGACAGTCTCGTAAAAAGTCCATCTGCCGTCATGCCGGACTTGATCCGGCATCCAGAACCCCTTGAATTTACGGGATTCCGGCTTTCGCCGGAATGACGTTAAATCGGAAGAATTGACTTTTTGCGAGGTGATCAAATATTAATTATATTTTTCCTAATCAACCCTTCAGCCAGTAAACTATTCAACCTATTCTGAACTCGGATAAACAGGGAAAAACTAACTAATATCCAATTTTCCAGCATCCAGCTCACTCCACCGGATAAATAACACACCGCGAATTTCGACCGTCCACCTTTAAAACAAACGGCTTGGCAAATTCTACATGGGCAACAAAAGTGGTTTCTTTGACCACCGGATGTGATGTCAGCCAGCGCCAGTCCAAAAAATCTTCCGTATTGTCTGATACCATCACATAGTTAATGCCCAGGGTTGAAATATTATGGAAAAAGTGTGAACCTTGAGAGGGTTCTGCTCTTAACTCCGGTGAGGCGGTTTCGATCAAGGCGCCGACCCCGCAAATTTCCGCCCAGCTCACCGGAATACCCAACCAGCGATCCGCCGACCCCCATCTACCCGGACCGATCAGAATATATTTTTTTCCCTGCTGCAACAGGTGGGAATTCAGCTCACCAATCTCACGCGCAATCTCAGGCGTGCGGCCGGCATCGAAGACATCCGGTTTTACATAGAGGATGTCCGCAATATCCGTTTTTTCAGCATTGCCCAGTGCGTGGAAGGAATGGCAAAACGATCTGGCAACATCTGCCTGGCTGATTTCGACCTGTCCAAGCTCGGCTCTGGCGGTCATCGGTCTGAGCTGTAAAATTGCAAATTCCGGCTTTTGATCCGGGTCTTGTGGCCAATTGACTGAAAACTCAAGTTCCACCGGACAACCCATCCCCTCCTGGCCCACTTGCAAAACGTCTGAGAGCAGATCGGCCAGGGGAAATAAATCAAATTTGAGAATCTGAGAAAAGGTGAGAACCCGGTGTCCGGGGATATGGGTGGTATCTCGCAACCGATGTTCTTCCGGAATATAGGTACTGGCCAGCAATTTCATCGGAGGGTCTTCGGTGACATCGTCGACCTCACGTTTTTCAAGATTGGCGTCTTCAGTGATTCCGAGTTCGGGATAAGCCCCACCCATTTTTAATGAAAAGAAAAAGCGCTGGGAATTTTCCAGGATATCATCTACGGTTGTCCTCTGGGGCAGGATCTGGGGATATTTCGGAGAAAAGCGCAAAGCCTTTTCTCCCTCCATCACGGTTTTCCCCAACCCCATCGCAATGGTCGCAATTCCTTCCTCCGGTTGCATCTTGGAAAAGGGGTAGTAGTTATGCGATTGGGCAACACCTGAGATCGCCGGGTAGAAATAATCACCATATCGCTCACCGACCAGCTGTTGAATGATGACCGCCATCTTCTCCTCTTCCGTGCGCTGTCCAACACGTCTGGAAAATGCTTTTGGGCTTTGAAAGTAAGTAGAAGCATACACCAGCTTGATGGCGTTTATCAGCTGCGCCAACCTTGCATCAAGATCCGGATAATCGTTGGGAACCATGTATGTTTGATAAAGTCCGGCATAAGCACGAAATTGTGCATCTTCTAAAAGACTGGAAGAACGAACGGCCAACGGATAGGTTATTCTTGCTAAATAGGCTTTCAAGTCGTCGGCGATCCACTGGGGAAAGGCAGCGTTACAAAACGCTTCCGCAATCTCTTCATCCGGGGCCTCCGACTTTGAGTACCCCTTCAGATCATTTTCCTTGACAAAGGCTTCAAATCCTTCGGTGGTGATCACCATGGCCTGGGGGACAAAAATGCTTACATTTTCAAATTTTTGGTGAATCGCCGGCAGTCGTTTCAGAAGATTGGAGACAAAGGCCAGACCCCGGGCCTTTCCGCCAAGCGACCCCTTACCGATCTTAAAAAATTCCGTGTCAAGATCAAATTCATTGGCCTCAAAGTTTACCACTACCCCTTTTTGGCGACGACTGCGCCGGGCCTGAATAATAGAAAGAAGATACTGCCGGTGCTTATCGACCGTGGAAAAATCCTCTTCCCGGATGGGTCTCACCTTGGATGCCAGCATAATTTCCGTGCGGGCGAAAAGCCATCTGGAGAAATCATTGCGACTGGCATGATGAACGAATGAATCATCCGGAATTTCATGTAGAAGTCTTTCAAAATAGCGCGTGTTGGACGCCCGGGCGATTTCGCTACCGTCCGGCATGCGAAAAATGAAATCTCCAAAACAAAGTTGATCCAGGAAAAAGGAACGCACTTCCGAGATTAACGAAGGCGAATTTTTATCGACAAAAAAAGCAGGAATTTCAATCGCTTTTGTTGCATTGGAGGATTCTGAGCTGGTGAGCAATAGCGGTATATCGAAACGTTCCTTTTTAATCTTGGAAAGAAAGGTCACACCGGCGTTGGGATCCAATTTATCGTTTCGCGGAAATCGTACATCCGAAATAACGCCTAGCACGTAGGGTTCATACTTTTCGTACAGACGATCTGCTTCTTCATAATTTCTGGCCACAAGGATTTTCGGCCGCGCGCGCATGGTTAGCAGACGGTGTTCTTCGTTAAGGCCCTCCTCCAGCACCGCCTGGGTTTGAGACACCAATTCCCGGTAAAGCACAGGCAATAGGGTGGATATGTAAACGGGAGAATCTTCCACAAAAAGAATGACCCGGATACCGCTCGATTCCGTGTCCTGGGCAACGTTCATCGAATCCTCAGCGCTTTTTACCAGAGCGACCAGAATATCCGTATCGCCCGACCACACAAAGGTGCGATCAATTCCGGGGGGTTGGGTAAACACCCGGCTGGATTCCTCCGAAGGCAGGGCGCTGTGGGTTAGCAAGATCACCGGCAAGTCCGCATCTATATTCTTTATTTTGCGCCCCAACATAAAGGCATCCATATCGGCCAGATGGAGCATGGTTATAACCATATCAAAATTTTTTTTATCCAGTGCCGCCAGGGCTTCGCCGGCGGTGGCAACCCAGGTAATGCGCGGCGGATTGCTGAGATTCAACCCGCGGTATTCATGAATAATTCTCTCGGAAAGGCGGCAGTCTTCCTCCATGATCCAGGCATCATACGGGGTCGAAACCAGCAGGATTTCCCTGACCTTGTTAGCCATCAACTCATGGAAGATTTTGAAGGAAGGGTCATATTCGTCTGAAAAACTTTCTATTTCTAAAGTCATGTGAATGGGTCCTTTAAAAAATTCAGAACTACTAAGGTGTCATTAAATCTGATGCAACACTAATGTCTGTGGTCGCCGCAAAAATGCTGGATTTCGGACGAATCGTTCTGAATTTTTTTTTCTTATTTTTTTCGGTTAAAAAAAACCAAGAA
>JASFFJ010000020.1:0-23738 GCA_050124355.1 Desulfobacterales bacterium
GAGGTTGAGGCCTCCTTTGAGTGAGATCATGAAGCTGAAACCCAAAAACCCGATCAGCGTCATGACATAGGCCACCGGCATTCTTGAGAAAAAAATTAAGACCATGACGGCAATGCCGACGATGCCGACGACAGTAGGATTCATTTATTTTTTAACTTTCTGATATTATCAGTAATATCTTTGAGGATAATCAGAGTGAAAACCACCAGACAAAACGCCGTTAGATAAATGATGACATGCTCGGGGAGTTCGAGGTTCATGGAAACTTCACCCGAATCCTGCATGGTGCGGGCATACACCGCCATTCGCCAGCTGACGATGGCAAACAGAATTAAACTAACAATTCCGGTGCAAATATCGATAATTATCTGGGTTTTATCGGAAAGAAGTCGCACGAGGATTTCCACCCCGATATGACCCTGAACCTGATGGGTGTAGGGCATCGCCATAACGACTGCCAGGGTGGCCATAAAGCCGACAATTTCCACCGAACCGAAAATGGGATGGCCGAGGGCCCGACCGACCACATCCGCGCAGGTCAGAAACATCATCCCCACCAGACAAAAAGCACCGATGATTTTCATTTTATCCAGCATCCACTGGATGATTTTCCAGAAAAGATCCATGGGAATAGACCTGCTTGAATATCCATTTAAATAAAAAGAGGAATGGATTCTAATTTTTAAAAAAAATATCGGACAGGATCTACTGGATTAGCTGGATTGAAGGGCCTTCGGCCTAAGGCTATCTCGCCGCAGGCGAAAAAAATCCCCTTTATCCTGTAAATCCTGTCAATAAATTGAAATTTAAAATCGAATCCATTCAGCACTCAGGGCCATTGAGACAGAACATCGCGAAAAAAATGGGTGAACCCCCAAAAAGAAGGTCCACCCCATTAGATGATCCTACTGTAAACTCTTCAAGGTTTCGATGGTAAAATTGACGATCTCGGTACCATTGAAGCCCTTTTTGTCCATATCGGCAGCATAGTCGGTGATGATCGGCTCCACCGCCTTCTTCCATCTTTCTCCTTCTTTGGCATCAAGGCCGATTATTTCACTGCCCTGATTCAGGAAGAAGACAATACCCTGGGCATCGCTGGTATCCCAGGCTTCACCATGCTTGACGGCCCACTCCTTGTTAATTTGTTCGATAATTTTTTGGACGTCTGGCGAAAGTGAATTCCATTTATCCTTATTCATGACCACAAAAAAAGAAGTTGTATAAGCGGCAGTGAAGTCAGCCGTACAGTAATTGGTCACTTCTCCCAGCTTCCAGCCTTTATTGGCCTCAAACGGATACACCGCGCCATCGACTACGCCTTTTTGAAGCATCTGGTAAGTTTCCGGCATGGGTTTGGGAACCGGGGTACCCCCAAGTGCCTTAACGACCAAGGCGCTGGTGCCATGTCCCCTGAACTTGAGTCCCTTCATGTCCTCAATCTTTCGTACCGCCTTGCCCTTGGTATGGATCAGACCCGGTCCATGGGCGTGCAGGTACATCACCTGGGTATCGCTGAGTTCTTTGGGCTTGAATTTCTCGTAAACGGCATTGACGACTTTCGTGGCCACTGCACCGCTGGTATAGCCCAGAGGTAGATCAACGGCGGCGAGCACTGGGAATCGGCCCCGGGTATAGGCCAAGACAGAAAATCCGACATCCGACAAACCTTCCACAACACCGTCATATACTTGCCTGGCTTTGGTCAGGGTTTGGCCGGGAAAATAATCAACCACAACCTGTCCATTGGTCCGTACTTCAATTTCCTTACACCAGGCCTCAGCCAGTTTGCTCTGGATATGGCCGGGTGGGAAAAAATTGCTGTAAGTAAGCTTCACGGGGCCGGCTTCAACGTTGGATATACCAACGATGCCGAAAACGACCCCCACGCAGATGAGTGAAAAGATGATCAAAGATTTTTTCGTCATTTTGGAACCTCCTTTTAGTGGTAAACAATTCAATAGATTCACCCTGTAGCTATATAGTAGCTACGCGGTCGGATAGTCAAGCAAAAATCTTTAAGAATTGTTTAGGGCGCCGGTGACATACAATTGTCACCGAACTGTGTTTCTGGTATGGTGAGGCTACCGTATTGATTTCGCTAGTTTCCATTCACAAATGGTCTTTTTGCCCAATCTCAGCGTCAATCTGCGCGCTTATTTGTGCGGCGTAGTAAACTACGCCTCCGCACAAGCGCTTGATTTCCTCGACCTTGGACAAAAATCCTCATTTCTGAATTGGAAACACCAAAAGGTGCCCGTATTTGGTAACGGTTTTTAATGGACGGGCACTCGCTGAAATACAGGGAGACGATTGATGGATGAAACGGTCAAAAAAGCGATTACGCTGGCGGTTAAAAAAGAACCATTTGCCCAGGCATTGAAGATGAAGCTGGTGGAGTTGGAAGACGGCTATGCGGTCGTTGAAATGGTATATGATCCGGACAAAATGGATAATATTTATAACCGGTCCCATGGCGGGGCAATATATGCGCTAACAGACGAGGCCTTTGAGACGGCCGGCCAGACAGACGGGACCGTGGCGGTGGCGTTAAACGTAAATATAACCTATGTGGCCAGCCCGCGACCGGGCGCTTTTTTAAAAGCAGAGGCCAAGCGGATCAGCCAGACCAAGAAAACCGCCGTATATGAAGTAAAGGTCACCGATCAGGACCAAAATCTCATTGCAACCTCTCAGGCCCTGGCATACAGAACGGGTAAACCGATTCCCTTTCTTGAATCCAAGCCTGTTAGAAGGTAACCCCTTAGTTGCATCCCTCTCTCTTCAGAACGAATCGCACCCGCCGGGTAAGCCGCTTCTCAATCAGTCCGCCTGTAACAGCGCTGGCAGGTGTAGACAGACGCCGCAACTTGGTGTAAGGTCCATCCTTGTCGACATCCAGGACAGCCAATCATACCGTTAACCTTTCACCAAAAAAAGGAGGAGAAAAAATGAAACGGCTATTTTTTATTTTAATTCTGTCAGTTTTCGGGGTTTGCTTACTTTCACCGGCTTATGCGGCAGATTATCCGCAGAAAGACCTCCAGGGGGTTATCATGTGGGGCGCCGGCGGTGCTACCGATAACGTTGCCCGGGCCATAACCCCCCATGTAGAACCCTTTCTCGAAAAACAGATTGTATTGATCAATAAACCAGGGGGAACCGGGTCGATTTCAACCCAGTACGTCCATAGCCGACCGTCAGATGGTTACACACTGCTATTCGGGGCCGAAAATCCGCAGGTTCATCGGATTCTCAAGCTTTCCAAGATGGATTACAAAGATTTCTATCCGGTCAACATCCTGGGCCGCGGGGTTGGCGTGGTGGTGGCGAACACCGACATGCCCTGGAATTCGTTTAAAGATCTGATTGAAGATGCCAAGAAACGTCCCGGCATCATAAAAATGGGGTCCACCGGACCGGGTGGTTTGCCCTATACGGTAGGGGCAATGACGAAATCCGTCACTGATTTTGAGGTCACCTCGGTGCCGTTTAAAGGTGAGGGCCCGGGCGTTACCGCCCTGCTGGGGGGCCATGTGGACTTCATGCCTGCCGGTATTACGGCCGTGCGTGAACATATCCGGGCCGGCCGGGTTAAGGTCCTGGCGGTGGTTTCCGATACGCCGATTCCGGGATTGGAGGATATCCCTCTGATCACAAAAGACTATCCGGAGTTTAAAAAATACCTGCCCTGGGGCCCTTTTTACGGTGTCTGGTGTAAAAGAGATGTACCTGAAGCGGTCAAGACAAAACTGGTGGAGGCCTTTCAAAAAGGCGCGTCAGAGCCCAAATTTCAAGCATTCCTGAAAGATTTTGGTACCGTGTCGATGAACATCAGCGGTGATGAGGCTGACAAATTTCTGACAAAATGGCAATCGGTTACCTGTTGGATGTATGATTATGCCGGTGCCGCCAAGGTTTCTCCTGCCGATCTGGGGATTCCCAAACCGTAACATCATAGCCATACATGGCCTCCCGGCCTCGTCCAGGAGGCCATGGACACTAAATGCGATGCAAGAAACCAGAAAACTCCGTGCCGGTGAAAATGCTTTTGCGTGGCTGATGATGGCCCTCAGTCTCTTTGTTTTGATGCAGGCATACCTGATATCCGGTTTTTCTTCAATCAGTTCAGCCGGTACGTTTCCGATGGTTGCCGCCGCCATTATGGTCGTGGCCATGGCAATGATCCTGTTGAACAATCGCAAACTGGCGAGACCGGATGCCGACGGTCTCAAAGATGAGCTGCACCTGGCGGCAAAACAGGTATTGCCCAAAGTTTTTCTGGTCTATACGGGGATTATCATTGGCTATATGCTTCTGATTCAACCTTTGCATTTTTTGCCCAGTTCCTTTGCGTTTCTGCTGGTATCCATGATTTATCTAAAAGGCAGTACCGTTATCAAATCATTGCTCATTTCAACCCTCACCTTGGCCTGTATTTATATTGTGTTTCAATATTTTTTCAGGGTTGTTCTACCCTGAATTACTGGTAGTGTTGTGACCGAATCGAGCCTTTCATATTTTTTTATGGCCTGGCTTAATCCGAAGCTTCTGCTTCTGACGGCTGCTGGAACCCTGTCCGGTATTTATGTCGGCGCAATTCCGGGTCTGTCGGTGACCATGGCCGTCTCCATACTGATTTCGTTCACGTTTTCCTGGGATGTCAACAATGCGCTGGCACTGATGGTCGGTGTTTATTGCGGTGGTGTCTACGGTGGGTCACGAACGGCGATATTGCTCAATATCCCGGGTGCACCGGCCGCGATCGCCACCGCTTTTGATGGTTTTCCTCTGGCCCAAAGGGGAGAGGCCGGCCGGGCGATTGGGGTAAGTACCATCATTTCGGTAATGGGAGGGTTTATCGGTATTCTCGTCCTGGCGTTGGCAGCCCCCAAAGTCGCCGAATTGGCCTTAATGTTCGCTCCGAGGGATTATCTTCTTCTGGCTATCATGGGACTCCTGCTGGTGGGCAGTCTTTCCGGCGAATCGATGGCCAAAGGCGTATTTGCCGGCGCCTTAGGGGTTATTCTGGGTCTGGTGGGCATGGACCCATTAACTGCTGAAGGTCGTTTTACCTTCGGCACGGTATCCCTGCTGGGCGGCGTTCACTTCGTGATCGCCATGATCGGATTTTTCGGTGTTTCCGAAGCCCTGGTCCAGCTTCACCAGATCGATATCAAGCCCACAAAGCAGGATGTGACGAAAATTATTCCGTCATGGACGGTCATCGCCAAATACATCCCGCTTTCTATCCGGACATCTTTCATTGGTGTATTTATCGGCGCTCTTCCGGGAACCGGAGGCGATATCGCGGCATTGCTGGCATATGACCACGCGAAGCGAACGGCAAAAAAACCTTCGCGAAAGTTCGGCGAGGGAGCTTATGAGGGCCTCATTGCCCCGGAGTCGGCCAACAATGCCGCCATCGGCGGTGCGTATGTTCCCATGCTCACCCTTGGCATTCCGGGTGATGCGGTGACGGCAATATTCATCGGTGCCCTTTTTATTCACGGTCTCAAACCCGGACCGATGCTGATGATCGAAACGCCTCATCTTTTCTGGTTTACGGTCGGTGATCTGGTCCTGGCAAACATCTTTTTGCTGGTATTCGGACTGACCGGTATTCGGGTATTTGCCAAAATGGTGGAATTGCGCAAGGGCATTCTTATCCCGGCAATTATCGTTCTGTCGGTGGTCGGAACCTATGCCATTAAAAACAGCCTCATGGATGTCTATTGGATGCTGGGGTTCGGTATTTTCGGCTATTTTTTGAAACGCTATGGCTTCCAGGTGGGGCCGATCATCCTGGGAGTCATCCTGGGACCCTTAATGGATGAATCCTATCGCCAGGCGGTGATGTCTACTCGAAACGATGTCCCGGGCTTTTTATTGGATTTGGTGACCAATCCTTTGTCGTTGGTTTTAACCCTGGCGGTTATTTTCATGTTGATCAACCAGACCCGGCTTTGGCCATGGGTTTTGACATTTTTAAAGCGCAAAAATACGCAGGTAACATAACAAGAATCGCCCCTGTTATGCTGTCATGGCGGGGAGAGAAAAGGGGGAAACTCGTGAACCTTGTCAGAAATAGTGATGTTGAAGCGATTGAAGTCGAGCCGGGACGCAAGCGCCGTCTTATCCATACCGACCATCTTATGATGGTTGTCTGGGATTTTACCGGTGGACCCTGGGAGAATCCGGACGCACCGCATTCTCACCCCCATGAGCAGGTGACCTATATGGTGGAAGGAGAGGTTCTTTTTTTTCTGGGTGAGGAAAAACAACGACTTAGCACGGGTGATATGGTGGCTATCCCTGCCAATCTTCCCCATTCCATACAGCTTGTTTCGCCTCATGTTCGATTAATCGATAGTTTCACGCCGTTGCGTCAGGAATTTCTGTAAACTTTTAAGTGTTAACTGTTGCGTTCGCTGTTACCGATGCCCAGCGGTAGGAGTAAAATGGTTAGGTAGTTTAGAAGTTAGTAAACAACGCGGATACGAGAGCGAAGATAATGAATTCAAGACGGAAATAGTTATTGTCAGACATCCTATCACGAATGTTATACGACCAAAGCTGGCGCCTTTCTAATGGTAATCGTTCACAGGTTCAGGGTTCAACGTTCAGGGTTATTGAACTTAGTCACTTTCCATCTTCAGCGGTAACGTCAGACGAAAGGCAGCTCCATGTCCTTTTTGACTATCGATGTTGATATCTCCCCCCAGGCATCTGGCCAGAATGAGCGCGCCGGCCAGGCCGAGACCGTGACCCTTGCGCGGCACGATAGAACATTCCTTCACCTGGGCGTAGCGTTTGAATATCAGTTCCTGATGCGCCGGATCGACGCCGGGTCCGTCATCTGAGATCCGCAACACCAAATTCTTGTCTTCAACCACCATTTGAATTTCAACCCGCGTACGACGATGGTGAAGGGCGTTTTTTAGAAGGTTACCCACGATCTGACTAAATTTGGTCTCATCCTGGAACATTTCGATGCCCACCGCCTGTGGCGAGGTATTAAGCAAAATACCGTTTTGAGACAACAATTCACCGGCATCTTTCGCGGTCTGGTATTTTCCGATTTCCTCGGCAAGGGGACCGGTGGTGATTTCCAGAGCATCTTTCATTATCTGAAATAATGATTTGGCCGGTTCGAAATAAGAACAGACAAAGCAACCGGACTGGGAGCGCCCGATTTCAAGAAGATTGTTGAGCATGGACCTGGTTTTCTTGGTGTTGCGCAAGGTGCGCTTTAAGGTGTTTTCCTGCTTGGGAGACAGGGGACCGAATTTTTCCCTTTTTTCTAATAGGGTGCGCAAACCGGTCTCAATAATTGCGATGGGATCTTTGAGCTCGTGAATTAAAAACTGGATTTCAAGCTCCCGGAAAAACTGGTCGGGTGAATCCGCAGCAGCCTGCACTTCCTGGTCTTGTTGATGGGGATGGCTCATGGTTACTCTCAATTAGAAATTATTCGTTATTAGTTATTGGTTACTGGGTTAGTGCTATCAAGCATCGGAAACAAGTCTCACTTTTGATAATATTAAATTTGGCAATTAAATTGACCATTTGAAATCCACCATCCGGTCATTCCCGCGAATGCGGGAATCCAGAAATCGCGAGACCATTTCTGGATTCCGGCTCTCCGCTCCGCTGCGGCCGGAATGACGAGTATAGAAGTCGAATCAACGACCATCAGCAGCTGGGGGTATGGGGATGGTCCCTCCTGGAAGGGGCCGGGGTCACCTCTGCTGGTCACCGCTGTTTTTTAATCATATGGATTGTTTATTGATGTCTATTCAATTAACGAAAAACAGATAACTATTAACTTCTTGCCTCTATGAGTTACTCCTAAATTAGGATATAGTCCGGCTACCTTACGCTGAACCACTTTTCGCGGGTGTGAACCGGTCGGCCGGATAGAACCGAACCGTTACGGTGGTGCCGCCGGAATTCCGGCAATCCTGCGGCTGCCGGCTATCGACACAGTCCTCGCTCAGGCCCGAGCAGGAATCCGATTCCTCGACTAGGTGCCGGCACCGATGAGAACTCAAATTCAATTGGAAATGATATCGTTCCGAGAAAATCCTCATTCGCAGTAGATCAAACCCCTTACCACCGGCACCAAAGTCATAGGGTTGGCCAGAGGAATACTGCATGGTCTCATAAGCCGTGAAGTAATTTTCGAATATCAACCGCTGATTTTCCTGACTGATCCCAACCCCGGTATCCCGGATCTCCATTTCAGGGCCAATCTCTCCATTTCTGACCGATACGATAATTTCGCCGCCGTCCGGTGTGTTTTCAATGGCATTGCGAAGCAGGCCTTCAAGAATTTTATTGAGAACATCCGCAGGAATCCAAATGGCCGGCACCTCGAATATCCGGGTCTTTACTATGCATTTCCGATGGGCAAACCGAGGTTCTAAAGCCGTTATTTTTTTTGTAACGAACTGATCCAACGAGATCACTTCCGAATGGGTGTCATGGGGGCCGAAAAGTTCTTCAATACGCCGGCGCAGTCGCCGGATAATATCCTTTTCTTCCAGTTCTTCTGAAACCAGTACCTCCAGTTCATCGGTACACGCGTCCAGCAAAGATGACAGCATGTAGTAGATCTTATAATCTTTTTCTCTCAGGATGTCCTCAATCTGATACTGCATATCAAGCAGTCGATCCAGATTTCTTTGAGCGCGGTCAAGAATTGAGTCCCAGTTGCGGTCCTCGAGTCCGGAAAGTTTTTTTCTTAATAGACTCAGAGAAGCAGCCAGAATGGAGATGGGTGTTTTCAATTCATGAGAAAGATGGTGAATAACCTGGTCTTTGGCCCGGTTTAAGCTCCGAACATCCTGATAAGAGCGTTTGAGCTCTTCATTAATCGCGGCATTTTCAATCGGAAGGGCAACATAGTTTGCAATGGCACTCAGCAATTCAACGTCCGGCTGGCCAAAAGTGCCCTCTTTTTTATTGACGGCACATAACACGCCGATCAGACGGTCCTGAATCTGAAGCGGCACGTCCAACATGTTGCGGGTTTTGTAGCGGGCTTTTTCATCTACCCGGCTAAAAAAATGGGGATCTTTGGCAGTATCCGGTACGATCAGTGGCTGTCCGGTCCGATAGACCTGCCCGGCAACACCCTTGTCGACCGGAAATCGTATCTCTTTCATCTTCTTGCCGGTTTTCCCATCATCATACACGGATTCGCGAAAATAAAATTCTTTTTTGTCTTCATCCAGCAAAATGACCGATGCCCCTTCCACGCCCATCAAATCCTGAACTTCCCTAGTGACGAACCGAAGACGCGCATCCAATCGTCGATAGGAATGTAATGCCCTGGCAATGCGAAAAAGTGCCTGATTGATGCGGGCCTCACGCTTTTCACGGGTCACGTCGCGCAGGGTAATAACTTGACCGGCCGGCTGATTGTCGGCATCATAAAATATGGCGCCATCTACAATGATATCCAGCAACAGTCCGTCTTTGGTCAAACGTTTGGTCTCAAACCCGTGAATGACTTTCTCTTTGAACAACTGCCGGATTCCGGAACGGGTCTCTGCTTTAGCACTTTCGGGCACGAAGGGGATGATTTTACCTTTCAACTCTTCCAGGGACCAGCCGAATACCTTCTCAAAAGCCGGATTCAGGTAAAAGACCGTATTGTCCATATTGAAGACAAACACGGGATCCGGTAAAAATTCGAGAAAGGCACGGTATCGGTGTTCTGACCGACGACTGGTACGGGACAATTCCAGAGCGCAAGCTTCGGACGCTTTCAGCGCCTGCTGGGCCAAAACCCTGTCGGTGACATCCCTGGCGATACCTCGGAAGCCGATTTTTTGGCCATCTTCATCTTTAATCAGATTGGCCGAGATCTCCAGATGACGTTCTTCTCCATCTTTGCGGGCAATCTCCCAGCTGATATCAACGACCCCCTCGCCGGCCCGAAATATCTTGTTGAACGCCTCGAAGGCAATGCCGGCATTTTTGGCATTCATAAATTCCCGGAAATTGCGGTTGCGGATCTCCTCAGCCGGATAACCGAAAATCCGGCAAAGGGCATTGTTGAAAAATTTGAAATTACCGTGAAGATCCACCTCGTAGAATCCATCTGCCACATCTTCGATGAGCACCCGATAGCGATCTTCCCGGACCCTTGTTTCTTCTTTTTGAAGTTCGGGGTTGTCTTCATTCTGCACCAAAGGTGTCCCGGCCGGCCCTGAATCCTTATGGTTGTGTTTGATGGAAGACATATCGGTCGTTGTTGCCTTAGATATTAATGTCATTCATTTTGGTCACAAAATTCGTTATCTGCCGATAAATAAGGATACTGGATGCTCGATATTCGATTAACGAGGTATTCTGTCGATTTTAAAGATAGAAGAAAAGCGACACGCGACGCAAGCGCCTGGGCTGTGCGAGAGACATCTTTTTCCGGAAACCAGCAACAAGTAACCAGTATCAAGCATCCAGAATCCAGCATCTTGGTCGATCACAGGTAGAGCATTTTGTCCCTATAAGATAACCCAATTGCAAACCAAATGACGAGATCAAATTTAATTTTCCGTTTCAAGAATACCGAATGCCTCGGCATCCAGCAGGTTAATCCCATTGGCCGATAACACATCAATGGCCTTCTCATTGTCGCTGAAACGAAAAATCATCACCGCCTTACCTTGGGAAAATCGGATGAACGCATACATAAAAACAACGTAAACACCGGCCTTGGTGAGCGGCTGCAGGATTTTTGCCAAACTGCCGGGTTTATCCTCTATTTCAGCGGCGACGACCTCATTCACAAAAGCGGGAATCTCCATTCGCATCAATATCCGTCTTGCCTTTACAACATCCGACACTAAAAGACGAAGCTGACCGAAAGCACCGGTATCCACCAGATTGAGTGCGCGAAGATTAATACCGGCTTTTCCCAGCGCATTGGTAACTTCCATTAGACGCCCGGGTGCATTTTCGATGGATACAACGATTTGCTTTAATTTCATTGACCCCTCCAACTTAGTAGAGTTGAACTTTTGCAAGAAGTCTAAAAAATATAAATGGGGCGTGTCAAGCGATAAAGCCACAATTTTGGTTGATTAAATTGATTAGTTGATTAGGTTAACTCAATTAATCTAACCCGGATGCGCTGGAATTGGCGATTTAATATTCAAGATTGAAGATTTGCGGATGTCGCTTCGCTCTGCCTCTTTTATGATCTTTTTCTAATAATCGATCCCGCCGAAGGCGTACCTTAAATCTTCAATTTTCAATCTACAATCTTCAATCATTGCTATTCGTTATTTTCAGAAACCTTCCATTTCTGACAACATGTTATCAGACTAACCCTAATAAGGGCCTAATCAGTCCAGTGGCCAAAGGCCTTTTTCCTCCAGAACCGATTTTAATGTTTTAAGGGCGGAATTGGTGGCAGGTACGCCACCGTAAACTGCGGTTTGAAATATCACCTCGGCGATCTCCTCCGGGCGACAGCCGACATTTAAGGCCGCTTGAACGTGCAATCGGAGTTCATCCAGACGGGAGAGAACC
The DNA here is from genome assembly GCA_050124355.1 of Desulfobacterales bacterium. GTDB lineage: Bacteria > Desulfobacterota > Desulfobacteria > Desulfobacterales > JAFDCJ01 > JAFDCJ01. Next base: position 11,545 of record JASFFJ010000020.1, read on the forward strand.
GTCAGTGCTGCCACGGTAATCAACTGCCGGGTTTTGTGAGGTATTTTTTCGCGGGCATACATTTGACCGGTGATAAACAGCGAAAGATCTTTGGCAAGGTCCTTGTCGAAGGATCGCCACAGATCAAACGGCCGCTCACCTTTTACATCCTTGAAGTACAGATCTGCAGTTTTTTTGGTCTTGTCTATAATTTCTTTATCCAAAATATGCTCCTTTAATTTTTATGGGTGTCGGGTGTCAGGTGTCAGGTGTCAGCCCGGCTGTTAGAACGGCCAGTCTGATTAAAAAAGAAACTGTGCCTTTTTGGCTCAGTTTCATATAAAGGGTTAACTAAAAAATGAACGTCGAACATCGACCATTGAATGTTCGACGTTCAAGCTGTCACTTCTCCGGCTAGGCGCAATCTCATACGAGGTTTCATGCGAGAATTTAGCAGCTTTGATGCCTGAAACCCGACACCTGAAGCCTTCATTTCCTTATACCCGATAAGGACCCCTACTTTTACCGCTATCCAGAAACAAGCAGCCCCGCTAGTAGCAAAGCTAAGAGCAGGGCTGACGATCATCTCTGAAAAAGGGGTACGCCGTTTAATCAACGTTGACCCTACAAGATAGAGTATTTAGGACCGCCCCCTCCCTCGGGGCAAGTCCATACGATGTTCTCGTATGGATCTTTGATCTCGCAGGTCTTGCAGTGCAGACAGTTTGAAGGGTTAAGCTTCAGACGCCTGGACCCGTCCGGATCTTCTTCCAGTTCATACACCTGGGCTGGGCAGAAACGCGTACAGGGGCAGCGGAAGTTATCAAAGCATTCGCCGACACAAATGCTTTGATCAGGAATATTGAGATGGCAGGGTTGGTTTTCCTCATGGGTGGTGCCGGAAAGGTAGAGTCCGGTCAATTTATCCAGATACAGCTTGCCGTCAAGATCCTGGGTTTCCGGGGACACGCTTTGCGAAACTGCAGTGGCGTTAAGTTTTCTTAAAGACAGGCGATCCTTTTTAATTTCCATCGGATCTACAAATCCGCGACCGCCACTCAAATATTGGGCACCGATGGTAATGAATTTCCCCACGCCTTTTTGGGAAAGCGCCTGGTCGAAATTACGTGCGCTGTAAAGCTCTTTTTTTATCCAGCTGCGGTCAACACTTTGCGCATAGACCCCGAGGGTCTCAGCGGAATAATTCTCGCGGTCCAACGCCGCCAGAATCGCTTCAGCCGCCAGCATGCCGGATTTCATGGCGGTGTGCACTCCCTTGAGCCGTTGGATATTTAACATGGAAGCACTATCACCGACGATCACCGCACCGTCGAGCGCCAGCCGGGGCATCGTATAATAGCCGCCGGCCGGCAGGGTCTTGGCGCCCTGCTGCAGCACTTTTCCGCCCTGGATGATATCGGCAATCAGCGGGTGTTTTTTAAAACTTAAAAATGCCTGATAGGGTTCAAACAGCGGGTCTTCATATTCCAATCCGATTACAAATCCCAGGGAGACCCGATTGTCCTTCATTTTATAGAGAAATCCACCGCCTTTCGTATCGAATCCCAGCGGGTAACCAAAGGAATGCACGACCGTGGTGGTCGATGAATTAAACGGACTTGATTCCGGGATTTCAATCACTTCCTTGATAGCGGTCTCAAACACCTGGGGCATTTTATTTTCGAAAATTCCCAGCTTCTTGCCGATCTCGCGCAGAAGGCTTCCCTGGGGTCCTTCCCCAAAAACAGTGACTTTGGCCATCAAGTCAACACCCGGCTCAAAATTAGGTCTTTTGTTACCGTCTTTATCGATACCTTTGTCTCCGGTGCGAATACCAATGACCCGGTCGCTGTCTGCTTCATACAGCACCTCGACGCCGGCAAATCCCGGAAAAACCATCACGCCCAGCTCTTCTGCCATCTCTCCCAGCCAAGCGCAATACTTGGAAAGACTGATGATGTGGCATCCGTTATTGTGCATATAACTGGGTGTGTAAGGAAGACGAAATTTTCCGGTAGATGTCAGATAGTAGAATTCGTCACGACAATCAGATTGTTCGATCGGACACTCTTTCTCCAGGAAATCGGGGATGAGTTCTTGCAGTGCCACAGGGTCCAGAATGGCCCCGCTCAGCGAGTGCGAGCCGATGGATTCCGCCTTTTCAATCAAGCAAACCTCGATTTCCTTTCCCGCTTTCTGTGCCATGTTCATTAAGTGGATGGCACCGGCCAGGTTCGCCGGTCCACCGCCGACAAACAGGACGTCAAACTCCAATGCTTCTCTGGTTTCATCCATTTATGTCATCCTTCACTGTAACCTTCTTTAAATGATCAACATCCTACCGCGAATAACCCGGGTAAATGAACTAAAATGATCTAAAATTTAAAATGACTAAAATTGTGGTGCCGCTTCGCTACGTCTGTTTATAACCACACGCTCATTTTTAAGCCTGATTGGTGTAGGTTAAGTTGATTAAAAATTATTGCAGCTTGCGAAGTCCAAATAAAATCGACAGGATACCTCAATTTTAGGCAATTTAGGCATTTTGATTTTTAGGCATATCAGCCCTAGGTTTAGCCCTTAACTTTCTTCACTTCTTCCGCCATGGCTGGAACCACTTCGGCCAGATCGCCGACAATACCCAGATCCGCCTTTGAAAAAATGGGCGCTTCAGGATCCTTGTTGATGGCCACGATGAACTTGGAAGTCGACATACCGGCCAGATGCTGAATAGCGCCCGAAATACCGCAGGCAACGTACAACACGGGGGAGACGACTTTACCGGTCTGGCCGACCTGATCGCTGTGCGGGCGCCAGCCTTCATCAACTGCAGAGCGCGAGGCCCCGACAGCACCGCCAAAAGCGGCCGCCAGCTGTTCAATGGCAGCAAAATCTCCACTGGTTCCGCGACCGCCGGACACAATAATATCCGCTTCGGTCAACTCGATTTTATCGCCGGTTTCCATGTTCTTTTCGACAACCGTTGTTTTAACCTCGCCGACATTGACGTCAACTTTTTCTACCACGCAATCTTTGGCCGTCTCAACAATGTCCATCACATTCGGGCGAATTGCGATGAGTTGCGGAAAACCCTCAATTTCAACATCGGCAAAAATCTTCCCACCGAACATCGGGCGGGTACAGGTCAAGATTCCGCTGTCCAATTTGATCACCGTGCAGTCCATAGCAAGGCCCGCATCGAGTCTGGCGGCCAAACGCGCGCACAGATCTTTTCCCTGGACGGAGGCACCGATAAGAATCACCGCCGGATCCAAGGATTGAATTAAGCCGCCAATGACATTGGTGTAGGCATCCGTTGTGTATTCCGCCAAGGCCGGATCATCGGCCACCAGTATTTTATCGGGTCCATATTTTTGCAATTCTCCGGTAAGGCCCTCGATACCGGCACCGACGACCACAGCAGTGACATCAGTACCTAAACCATCGGCGATGCGGCGGCCTTCACTGACGGCCTCGAAGGACACTTTGCGAAATTCACCATCCCTTTGTTCTGTAATAACAAACACTCCCTGTGCCATATTGATCTCCTTTATAACGAAAGCAGGTTATAAATTTTTTTATTTAGAAACTCGTTAACCTAGCAGACGAGTGTGACTGGAACTAAATAATTTTAGATTCCTCATGCAGCACTCGGACCAGTTCCGCAGCTTTTTCCTGGGCCGACTCAGCCTCAATTATTTTGACCGCTTGTCGTTCAGGTGGAAAATTCAAGGCTTTAATCTTAACTTTTCGGTTTGCCGCTCCCACCGCAGCTGCATCGACACCCAGATCGGCGACCGTTTTAACCTCGACCGGCTTCTTCTTGGCTTTCATAATCCCGGGCAAGGAGGCATAGCGCGGTTCGTTCAACCCCCGTTGGGTCGTCATCAATGCCGGCAAAGCGGCTTCCACCACCACCGTTCCGCCTTCAATAGCGCGATGGCATTTGATCTTTCCGTCAAGCACCTCGGCTTTGACCACCATGGAGATTTGCGGGATGTTTAGCAATTCGGCCACAGCCGCCGCAACCTGATAATTGTCCTCGTCCACGGCCCGGTGGCCGGCAATGATCAGGTCACAGGGAATTTCCTTGACGGCAGCCGCCAGAATTTTGGCCGTTGCCAGCGCGTCGCTGCCCTCAGCAGCCGGATCGTTGATGTGAATACCTTTATCAGCGCCCATTGCCAGGGCGGTTCGTATGGTTTCAACGGTTTTTTGCGGTCCCATGGAAACAATGGTCACAGCACCGCCCTGGGCATCCCTTACTTGCAGGGCCTCTTCCACCGCAATCTCATCGTAAGGATTCATTACCCATTTTATGTCCTGCTTTTTTATGGAGATCCCATCGCCTTCAATTTCAATGATAGACTCGGTGTCCGGCACCTGCTTTACCAAAACAACGATTTCCATACTCTACTCCTTTCATAAGTTAACAAAATATTGTTTTAAATCAAATTGTTGGGAAATTTATAAAGGGCTAAGCAATTTACCGGTTCGCCTTGCGAATGCCCAGCTGATCCAATGCAATAATCCATTTACAAATATTGGCCGAGCCCTCCACCATGGTGTAGGTGGGCGCATCTCTGTAAAAGCGGGCCACCGGATATTCGGTAGAGTAGCCGTAGGCGCCCAGAATCCGCATGGCATAGTTGGCACATTTGTGGGCCACTTCACCCGCCAGGTATTTGGCCTGGGCCACATCCAGTCCGTTGTTCAGCCGGCCCTCATCCTTGGCCCAGGCTGCTTTGTAAACCACCAACCGGGCAGCTTCCAATTCCGCCGACATCTGGGCAATTAGATCCTGGTTCATTTGAAATTCACCGATTAGTTTGCCGAATTGCTTGCGCTCTTTACAATATTTTATGGCTTCATCAAGGCAGGCCTGGGCGACCCCGATCCCGCCGGCGGCAGCTGAGAGCCGGGTTTGGTTCAGGGAGCCAAAAAGGATCTTGGCACCATCCCCCGGGTTGCCCAATATGTTTGCTTTGGGAAGTTTAGTATCGGTCAGATAAATTTCACCGGTGGGGGAAGAACGCGAACCCATTTTATCAAGCGCCGTTGTCCGGATGTCATTGAAATTTTTTACTTCGACAACAAATGCGGAGAGACCTTTAGCCCCTTTTGATCGATCGGTGTAGGCATAATAAATGATGGCGTCGGCCACATCGGCATTGGAAATCCAGGTTTTAGAACCGTTTAGCAGCCAGTGGTCTCCTTTGTCCTCGGCCTTAGATTTGATGGCCATGACATCAGAACCTGCATCCGGCTCGGTCATGGCGAAGGCACCCACATATTCAGCAGTAACCAGATTGGGAATATATTTTTCCTTGAGCTCATCACTGCCATAGGTCAATATGGTGTAGGCACACCCCAGGGTCTGCATGTTGATCTGGACCCTGAGTGAGCTGGAAGCCCTGGCAATTTCCTCGGTAACGATCATGGCCGCCAACCAACCCATTTCAGATCCACCGTATTGCTCCGGAATAACCGTTCCGAACAATCCCAGCTCTCCCATGGGTTTGACAACCTCTTCGTAGGGAAAGTAGTGCTTCTCATCCCATTCATCGGCAAACGGTGCGATCTTTTCGGCGGCGAAGTCGCGAACCATATCCCTTAGCATCTCAAGTTCTTCGGGCAGACTAAAATCCATATTCCATCCTCCAAGTTGACATAATTGTTTGAATTTTTTTCGTTAACTATTTTTAATAGAAAAAGCAATTGGCAGCTTTTCCACCTAAGTGCTTCGATTCGCAATTACAGCGACAGATGAAAATTGTCCAATACGATATAATTGCTCAATCAGCACTAAGTCCTGAGTGAGTAAATACGTCATCGTATTTACGAATCGATGGACAAAGGAATGTTGGAATAATGCAGCCCTAAGATTTTCTACTGACTATCCATTCCGGAGTTAGGAAAATGAAATTATCGGTATTAAATTCAGGGGTTGGTATACCGTATACATTTTTTAGTTTAAGAGATGAACTATAGAGGATGACCGAAGGTAAGTCAAGAAAGAAAGTAGCTATTATGCAGCTACATTGTATGAAAATTGCAGACACGTTCGGTGGATGGTCCATGCCAGAATTTGGGGCCGAATATCAGCGACCAACAGCAGCGCCGGTGGCATATAAATGGAGTTATTTCAGATTCCCTTGTCGATGATGTTTCGGTCGTGCTTGAGGCGCTCTTGAATACCTTTGCCGATCTGGTAACTGCTGCTAAATTCAGACCAGAATTCCTGATCCTTGTCCTTCCATTCAGCACCGAAACGCGTATCAAAAAAATCACCCAGTTTTTCAAAAAGCAACTTCCAGGGTGGCTCGCCGCTTCGGACAGCACCCAATATGTCATTGAGCAATTCATCCAAATCTGCCAGCGTCTCTTTGGGAAGATAGGATATCGCCCCTTTTTGAATAGACTCCATCAGTGTTTCAGGACTGATGGCATGTGCTGTCAGCATGACGGTTGGAATCCCCTTATCCACCGTTTCTTCCAACAATTTTAGCCCATCGACGCCCATGATATCTAAAATGGCAAGATCGTATTGCCCCTGTCTGATTTTGTGAGAGGCGCTTTTGTAATCTCGCGCGGTATCAATTTCGGCCTCATCCAATATCTCTTGGATGGTTTCCAGAATATCTTGTTCATCATCCACTGCCAGAATACGCAAGTCTTTGAGTAAAGATCCCTTCTCTGTCATTTTTAAAACGTCTCCTAACTCCATTCATAAGCCGCCGGCATTGTTCAGCTTTTGATCAATAAGCCGTGTCACCCGGTAAATTTAGAACCATTTCAATTCTGATCCCGATACGTCGGGGTCGCTTATGAATGGAGTTATTCTAAGAATCCCATGAGTTTAGGCATCCATAGGACGGCTTCCGGAAAATAGGTGATAAAAAACAACACGGCAATCTGGATCGCAATAAACGGAATGACAGCTTTAGAAACATATATCAGGTTCTTGTTGGATATGGCCCCCGTGATGTAGAGACTGACACCCATGGGCGGTGTGCAGTAGCCAATGGCCAAATTGACAGTCAGAATCAATCCGAAGTGCATCCAATTCACATCGAAGGCATCCAGCATTGGCAGAAACACCGGCCCCAGGATCATCGTGGCCGAGATAATATCCATAAACATGCCGACAATCAGGAGCAATATATTCATCGCCAGAAGAAACATTATCGGGGAGTCAATCGCAGCCAGGACCGCTTCGGTAATTTTCCCAGGGATGTCTTCAAGGGTCAGCAAACGGCCGAAGCAAGTGGCACCAGCGACAATAATCAGCAAGGTCGCTGAGGTCACTGCCGAGCTCACCGTAATTTTTTTTACATCTCCGAACTTAACCGTCTTGTAAATGAAAAGCTCGACAATCAGGGCATACACGCAGGCAACCACGGCCGCTTCATTGGCAGTAAAGGCGCCTGAAAAAATACCCCCAAATATAATCACCGGCAGCATCAGTGCCCAGAATGTTTCTTTGAATACCATCAGCAATTCCCGGAGGTTGGGAATCGGTTTGCGCACAATATCTTTTTTTTTAAGAAACACAAAATAAGTATACACGCAAACCCCGAACATGATTAAAAGTCCCGGAAAAAATCCGGTCAGAAAAAGACCTTCCAGCGACACGTTGCTGATCATGCTGTACAGGATCATGCCGATGCTGGGCGGAATGATCACACCGAGGTTCGGGGAAGTGGTCATCAAGCCCAGGGTATATTTTTGTGGATAACCATTGTCCATCAAGGCCGGGATCATAAATCCCCCCAGGGCCACCACCGTTGCCACGGTAGATCCTGAAATGGCACCGAAAAGTCCACAGGCCAGAACCCCTGCCATTCCGAGACCTCCCGGTAACCAGCTGACAATCGAATTGGCAAACTTGATCAATTTTTCAACAATCGAACCCGCAGTCATAATATTTCCGCACAGGATAAAGAAAAGAACCACCACCAAAGCAAAATTGTCCATACTTCGGAATAGACTCTGGGCCAGTAGCAGCAGCGGAAGATCGGTGAACAGCAGAAATCCCAAGACGGCAGTAAAAAAGAGACACATAAATACAGGGATATAAGTCGCCATACAACCGAGAAGTATCAGCATGATGATCACATGGCTCGTTTCCATAAACCGGCTCTCCTGGTCTTTGTAAAATTATCCGTAAATGCTACTGTTCTTGTTTTCGGTCACGCTGTTCCATGACATCCTGATAAATGACCTGAATGGACCGAATCAACATCATGACGCCCATCAGCGGCAGGATAGCATAGAGAATCACCAGAGGAATTTCCATAATGATGGTTTTTTGCTGGGTGCGATGCTGCAGCGCCACCATCAGGGCACCATAATAAATCATCATGCCGGCAAAAATCATGACGACAAAATTGCTGAAATAGGTCAGCGGCATTTTTAGTTTGGGTAAAAGCTGCACCGACGCATCAATTTTTATCATCGAGCGGTTTTTAACTGCGGCACTGCATCCGATAAAGGTCGTGTAGATAATAACTTCCCTGACCAGCTCCTCCGACCAGGCCAGTGAATAGTTGAACCCATACCTTAAAACAACATTCACAAAGAGGGCCACTAGGGCGACCAATACGCTGATAAACAACGTCCACTCTTCAAAAACAGTTAAGATCTTATCCAAAAAGTTCAGCAACTTTCCAAGCATGGGATCATCCTCTGCTATTATTTCTGAGCAAGGGTATTTTCTGCCCTTGTATGAAACTTCATTTCAAAAAGTTGGAATTGGTTCTATTCTGTGCCTCTTTGCATTTCGTAGGTTGGGTTGAGCATACACCAGGCTTTGTTGGATTTCGTTGCACTCATTCCAACCTACATGTCACCGGAATTATTGCCAAATGCAAAACCCAACAGCGAGCGATTTCGGAACCAAGCCCGAAAATTTTCTTTTTTGATCTTGCTGGCCTTTATTTGGCCAGCGGCCGCGCTCAACAGCTCTAAATAGATACAAAATTAGCGAATAAAGCGCCCCGGGCAGATTAAACCCAACCTAGTATTTATTGCCGGAGGCTAACGATGTGGTCCCCCCACTCTGTATTAACCAATCCAGAGTGTCAAAAGAATAAGGGGGGACCTATTAAGCCCCCCTTTTTAAAACCGCCAGATTTCCTTATTATTGGAAAAAATTACGGTTTATAGCCCATGAACTGTTGTACTTCCATCAGGTAATTTTCAGGCTGATATTTGTCTCCTTTATAATTCTTATTGATTTCAGGAGCAAAGTTTTGATGAACTGAACCCGCTTGTTTGATAAGTGTTTGCATTTCGGCATCAGGCAGTTTGAAGAATTCAACACCATACTTTTCCTTGGCAGCGCCGAGCTGCTGCATTTCCTGTTCTTTGGCCGCTGCACGCGCCTCGGCACACATATCCCGTACAGTTTCCACCAGTGTTTTCTGTAGATCGGCGGGTAATTTGTTATACCATGCCTTGTTAAAGAGCCAGATAAAAAGACCCTGGGCATAGTTCAGTTCGGTAAAATATTTGGCCACTTCAAACTTTTTGGTAATGCTGCAAACAGTCAGGGTGTGATCCAGTCCGGTGATAACCCCCTGCTTTAATGCCACCGGTACGTCCGGCCAGGGCATGACCACGGGATTAAATCCCCAGGCCTTGTAAGAAAGCTTGTTAACCGCTGCCTCGGCAATACGAAATTTAACCTTTTTGGCATCTGCAATGGTTTTGACCGGGGCGGTGGTGGCCCAGCCGTAGTTGCCGTAACTGGCTATATCAACCGCCATAATCCCCTGGTGATCCATCGCCATCAGAAAATGATCAAATAGCTTTCCGCTGTTGACAAATTTATCTAGTTTTTCAAACGAATTGATAAGAAAGGGAAGGTTTACGAGACCGAATCTGGGACCCAGATTGGTAGATGCCACTGAGCTGCAGGCCATCCCCTGAATAGCACCCATCTGCAGCTGATTGAGAACTTCCACCTCTCCGCCCAGCATGGAAAACGGTTTGTAGTCCAGGTACATTTGCCCATTGGTGCGCTTCCACAGTTCATCTCTGATGGCAAATCCGGTATATACACCCTTCAGCACCGGATGGGAAACGTTTGAGACGATAAGTTTGTATTTGGCGCCGGATGGATCAAATTTAGGTTTCCAGGCATCCAAAGACGGTTTTTTTGCCAGTGCCGGCGTGAAAACAAGTCCCAGACCCAATAGACAGATCAAGGTGGTAGTTAAAATTCTTTTTAACCTCATGTGAATCTCCTTTTTCGTTTGATTGTAAATAATTTGACCCCCCAAAGACTAAACGCTATTCATTCGACAGAGTTTGTTTCAGTTTTTATAACAGTTTTAGGGTTTTTGTCAAGAGAAAAACGTAATAGTTCACCGCAAGACGCAGAGAACGCAAAGGGAAGATGGATTACCTTTTCTGTTGATCCACTAAAGCAAAGTCGACTCCGCTGTTTATTTGGCGGATCAACAGAAAGCAACAAAATTAACCCTCAGCGTCCTAAGGGTCTCAGCGGTGAATTTTACAAAATACTCAATCAAATGCCTGTCCAAAATCCCTGGGGATCAAAACGTGCCAGGATGGCCAATTCCGTTTTCGTTGGGGCTCGTGTCACCACCAGATCTTCCGCTATTTTCAGCGGCCAGGCGGTATTTTCCAAAACCATATCCTCGGTGACGCCAGGATGAATCGAAACCAAAATCATTTCTTTGGTGTCCGGCTCGAAGTGCAAAAGTCCCAGCGTTGTGATAACAGTAACGGGGCCTCCCCGGGGCAGGCCGACCTCTTGCCGCCATGATCCGCCCTCTCCGTAGCCCGGTGAGGTGATGTAATCTACCTGTGGCACAAATCGGCGCTTTTCATGAGACATCACGATAATGTGTCGTTTTGCCAGGCAGGCCAAATCACAAGCACCTCCGCTGCCCGGCAACCGGGTTTCTATCGATTCGAGGCCGCCGATATAGCTGGTGTTTAAATTGCCGAAACGGTCCACCTGGGCACCGCCGATAAAGCTGACATCCACTCCGCCCTGCTGAAGCAATCCCATGGTATCGGCGGTGTCGGCCAGCCACTGAGCCCGGCACTGATTGGGTAAATCCCCCATGGTCATCAGGGGCTTGGGCGCGGCTGTAGCACGAACGATGCCCAATTCATATACCCCGACGGCATCGGGTGCATGGGTGCTTTTTGCCAGTAAAAAACCAAGCAAAGGCAAGCGCATACCAACAAACACCACTTCCCCATCGGCAATTTCCCGCGCGGCCGCCGTCACCATAAGCTGAGAACTAGTATAATTTTTTGAATCACTATCTGGAGCGTTCATGGAACATATCTTATAGGTTTCAGGTTTCGGATGTCAGGAATGACGATTGACGATCTTCTGCAGCTTTTAACAGAAGCCATCGGGATACTCAGATGCATAGAGTTTACGGGCGATAGACCATCTCTCCAGTACTCCAATAATCCATCACTCCTTTAAACTGTTACAAGCAGAGCCAATTATCTCTGACCTGGCCCAAAGGAAAAGGTTTTCAACGATGAAATCAAATCGATAGAATTCCTTACTTCGTCATTCGTCACTCGTCATTCGACATTCTCTTTTCAGTACCCATAGTCAACGCTGTCCGAAAAAATATGATTTTTAATAGCCAGCGCGGCCATCCGTTCAGGACCCAGTAAGTCCAGGTAGGCTTGATGATTTTGAATATTGTCTACCCAGCGATGTTGCCATTTGGCAAAAAGTGCCGCTGTTTTACTCTCATTTCGATAATCGATAAACGCCTGATGATCACGGTTGTAAAAACCCGGCACAGGGGACGGATGGGCGCCCCAGGGGAAATGAACAACCGCATCGACCCTAAAGCCCGGGGTGATCACACGATTGGGGTCTGCACTGATAAGACCTGAAGAAACGATTTCCTCAGCAGTGATAATGACATGGCGACTGGCCAGACAGGCATCACGGGTCACCCCTAAATTGCCCCAGGTGATTGCATTGCCATATTCATCCGCACGCTGCACATGAACGATGGCGACATCGGGAGTGATCGCCGCCACTGCAGTCAGACGATCAGCGCTGAAAGGACAGGTCATTGTTTTCAGCCCCGGATTGGTTTTAAACAGATCGCTGCCCAGGGCCGTGCGGGCCGGCATGAAAGAGACGCCCATGGCGCCGGCGCGAAGTGCCATCGCCAGGGTTAGATTGGAATGATCCTCTA